>WQZK01000068.1 GCA_009780765.1 Defluviitaleaceae bacterium | reverse complement strand
TCTTAGGCCTGTGTATCTTTAATGGGCCTTTGTATTACTGAAATAAAAATATTTGCAATGACTAAGCCAAGAAATGCAAAGTAATTTGGTGGATGCCCAAGGAATTCCCCCCTAGTTTGCAACGTTATAAAGAACAACGAAAGAATAACAACCAAAGCAAAGCTCAACGGATTCTCTGTCAAGGTAGTGCGCACCCAAACCGCAGCAAGCCCCAACCCAATAAAGAAAAACACAATAATAGAACCCGGAAAAGTCACATCACTGGCTATATCCGAGTACGCAGGAAGAAAGCCTCCGACAGCTACAGTCCGCGCTGAGTCCACACGTCTTGAATAAGTATTGTGATGATGGTTTTCGACCCCAAACACTACCCCAATAGCTGTACTCAAAGCTGCGGAATGTCCCATACCACGCGTAAAGACAAAAGGCTCGTCAAACGCTGCATCTAAAACAAGATACGCATGAAGCAGATAAAATTCCAGCGTTATACGACTATTATTAATTAGAGTCGGTCTTAATCCCAGTGATTCTGCCGAAGGAATATGCATAATAAAAGCTTCTTCACGTGTTCCTCTAAAGCCTTGCCTATATAGACGATCACCAATTGAGAAGTGGAAAAAAAGCAATGCAAATATAGAAAGTAAAATAGCAAATACACAAATGTCTAGATTTTTTCTAACCCCACTAAGTCTATGTTCTCTAAATTGAATTAAACATTTACAAAATACTGCAACAACAACAAAAAAAGCGATTACAAAATTAGCAACATTTGTTCCGGTAACAATAGCCCCCATAACATTAAAAATAATCGCAACATACAAAGCTATATTTTTTGATAGTGTAAGTCTTTCTCGTAGCAATATCGATATTGGGATGAAGGAAAATGCAAACGGTGCAACTAGACTACTTAGCCCTAAAAGAATGATTGCTCGGCTTCGATTTTGGTCTTGCCAAAAATTTGCAAGATGTTGTTGATATTGTTCACCTGGGCTGAAAAAACCACTTCTTGCGGCATCAAAAAATTGCAAAGGCGTATACATAGGTATTGATAAGTTAATTGTAATGATAACTGCAAATACAGAAAGTCCGAACATAATCCAAAAATATTTAACAAAAATATCTCCAATTTTTTGACTTATGCTAAGTGAATACTTCAGCTTTTTTTTGGCAGCCCATTTTGTATAAAGTATATATCCAGCACATAATGAAATATGACACGCAAATAAGTACGCAACCAATCTACCCGGCCGATGTATCTCCCAATTAATTAATCCAAAAAATAACATAATCACAGTCATTAAAAAATAAATTTCAATTAAAATAAGTATGGAGTACGACTTTATAAAATTATAAATGCCACAATTAATTCTGGTGCTTTCAGTACTTTTTACTTGCATCTAGCTTTCATCCTTTATAATTTATTTACGCTTCCATTTTCTATCCGGTACACAATATCACAATGCTCTATTGTACTCAATCTATGGGCTATAATAAGCATCGTTTTTTTGCCCGCAAGGCTAACTATCGCATCCATCACAGCTTTTTCTGTATCATCATCCAAGCTAGATGTGGCCTCGTCCAGCACCAAAATAGAAGGATCCGCATATAACGCACGTGCAATACCCATACGTTGCCTCTGTCCACCACTTAAGCGTATACCCCTGTCACCAACAACAGTCTCAAGTCCCCCTGGCAAGCTCTTCACAAATTCTACTAGTTGTGCTTGTTCTAAGGCTTTCCACACCATATCTTCATCTATTTTTTCTCGATCAATTCCAAATGCAACATTTTCGAGGATAGTTTCATCAAGTAGATATATCTGCTGAGGAATATATCCTATATGCTGTCCCCATTCATCAAAATTGTTATGTGCAATCCTACCTTTATGAAATATAGACCCGGTCACTGGCGTTAAAATTCCCAAAATTAAATCCGCTAAAGTCGTCTTGCCTGCACCAGAAGGACCTACAAAAGCTACCGATTTGTTTTCAGGTATATCAAGATTCACATCATTTAAAACCGACTTGGTAGCATTAGGGTATTCATATGATAAACCTCGCACATATACACCTGACCCATCAACTGGTTTAACTGTTGAAATTGAATTAGATTCTCGTGTTTCTTCTTCAAATAAATTTCTATACACAGCATCCACAGATGGCAAATTGTACACAACCATATTATACTGCGATACTAACCTACCAATGGCAGGCAATAATCTAAAAGCCGCAAGTACAAAAACACTAAGCTGTGGCACTATTCCGGTGATATCTGTTCCGACTAAAATAAAAAACCCCACTAATGCAAAAGCCCCGCCAAAACAAACGGCCTCTATTACCAACTTAGGAAGAACATTCAGGGTTTGAAATCGAGTATTTTCCTTGACAAATACATCACTAAATCTATTAAATATTGAAGAAAAATACGTTTCACGCCTCAAAACTTTTACTTCTTTAATTCCTCCAAGTGCCTGGTTCACTGTTTTACGCATCCCTATATGAGCACTACGGTTTCTTTGCCCTGCAACGCGTATAGCGTTGCGAAATGCCTTTAAATATAAAATAACACATATTGCTGCCAACAGTACAACAAACAATGTCATAATAGGTGAAACAATCACTAAAAACACTAAAATAAACAACATCATAAGTAATTCCATAAGCATCATAAGCAAGTTAGTTATAAGACTAAACATATTAAAAATATCTTCTATAATTGTACGCTGAAGCACCGCCCCATTGTTATTTGCATGATAAATATAGGAAAATCCCATTATTTTTCTCATCATCTTATTAGACATCATTGCTTGACGGCGTGCAATAAAACGAAATTTTATTTTGCTAAATAGATACAAATATGCTCCTCTAATAATATATATCCCAGCCAACGCAAACGTCAAAAAGGCCAAGAATGCATCAGTACCACCGAATCCCACAAAATCGTAAACCCAAAAAATAAATGGGTTATCATATACCATATTTGGGTCAAGCAAAACAGAAATAAGAGGGGAAATGATAGATAGTGCCAATACTTCTAACCCCGCACCAATAATAATACCTACAAGCACAATAAATAGCCTTATTTTAGTGCCTCTATCTAAAATTTTACGAAGTTTTTGTAATACACCCATTTTTTTCTCCCTATACTTTTGTTACGAATCTTTTTTAAGCAAAGCTCTAAATCCATTAGATTACTCTTGTTTTATCGTACCACTATCATAATCTAATGGTACAATTAATTTTGCCCCTTCATAGTTGAGCATCATACTTTTCAGGCACGTCTTTAAATAATCTATATACGAATGTGCCCTTATAAATCCAGGATTATTTAGCCATGAAAAAAGCTTCATAAAAAGTTTTACCTTTAAGTGCAACCACTCATCCTCAGTTGGCTCTCCTAAGTATCCCAAAATAAAGCCCCTTCTCAATTCTGGAAAATGGTATGAAAGAAATATAAAATCCGCAACATCTTCCATATAATCACGAACGATAGCATTTGAATAAATAGTCACATCAATAATAGAAATACATTTATTTTCTGATATAATAAGGCTTGTAATTTTATAATCACGATGCGCTATAGCTAATTTATGATTCGAATTGCTTAGCATCCTATTAGCTTGCACAATTGATTTTATAGTATCCAAGAAACATAGATTCTTTTCTTTGGGCTCAGAATTAAAAATTTTCAAGTAACTGTTATAGGTTCTTCTAACATAACTTCTTGTAGCCAGTTTCTTTTTTAGCATTTTTACATAATCTGCCATACTAACATAACGACAATAACAATTAAGAACTATTCTTTTGAAGATTTTTCTAACTCTAGGTGCTTTTTGCAATATGCCTCTCATAAAATCTGGAGATACAGAGTACGCCTTTTCCAAGAACCTATATTCGGAAACTTGGTCATCGGGGGAAAGGGGAAGCGGCGTAGAGTGAAGTATTTTTAGTGACTCGCCAGCTTTAAAGCCAATTTCATAATGATAGTTTTCACATAAATCCTCTAGAGTCGAATTAGATAGTGTTTGTCCTTCGATCCATTCATACAGCTCGTACAATCCTTCATCACATATACTAATTTCAACAGGCTTATGAATAGGTCCGCCATGGTCATATATCCATTTGCATATAGAGAAACCTACTAAACGATCCGACAGCGCATAAGATTCTTCTGCCACTCTTAAAAAAAAGCGGCTCCCATTAGCTATAGAGACTCTATACTTCTTGTCATAGGAATAGCCTTCAGAAATAGGCATTAAATCAACTATCTCTCCATGCTTTTTTGTTATTTGGTGATACCATGTGGTAGTACTCATTGACCATTCTCACCTCTTTAATGCTTTAATCTTACGATAAACATGTTTAGCTACTGAAAACAATCCAGTTACTTTCAAAAATGTCTTCAAAAAGTTAATTATGGCTTTCAATACCTTTACACGAAATTTATCTTCTAAGCGGAATCCACGCTTTGTAAAATCTATTCCAAGTTTGTATGTTTTGTTTAGTGGTACAATCGCTTCACGATGCCATTTACCTTTCTGTAAAACGCCGCCAACCTTAATACTTACAGGATATGAAAATACTGTCCCTGCTTTTTCTGCACCATAAATACCTTCATCAATACCTCTACTCCTATCAGAGGCATTAATCTCCCAGTCCCATGGGCTTTCATGAGGCATTATATATGAAATAAGCCTGTCCTTTCGCCATAAAGACATTTGAGCTTTAATACGATACTGTATATCAGCGGTTATTTTTTCAAACCCCGGAAAAACACCATCAACTACACCTGCCTCAGCACCACGATTAAAGTAAAATACTGTAACATCAACATTATTATCCATCCATTCTAAACATTGCTCAAACTTTTCCATATCTGGAGTAGCTTGAAAAAAGTAATCATCCAATGTGAATAACACATACTCTGTATCTATTAATTTAAGTGTTTCAATAAGCCTTTTGCCCCACTGTACCCCCCCTCCGAATGGTACACTTGTGTTCTCTTCTTCTGAGTAGAGAGACAGTGTTTTTATATCAAAATTACCATAACTAAAACGCTTAGACTCTGTATTTAACACGATAGGATAAGGGCAGTCTGGCCAATGAATCTCCAGTAATCTAAAAAAGGGAACCCAGATATCTGAGTTTTTATCACAACTATTTACAAGAAATGTACAGTTCATATCATTATTCACATCCTTACATTTAATAAATTTATCTTTTAAATCTACGGTAAATAAGACGAATTACCCCTCAGTTTGGTAATTGTGGTATCCGATATTTATTCAAAACTTTTTTTATGGCATTCTTTACTGACCTTGGTACACAACGAAGGAGACGACGCCTTATAGCATTCTTTATTGGCTTTGGTATCAACGAAGGAAAAGAATATATACGTTATGTCTCAATCTTCGCATAGGACTTTTTCTTTCAGCATATTGAAGAAAGCTCATAATGTCATGATAGGCGTTTATATTGATATGATGATTAAAGTTTTTGTCCTTACAGAAAATAGAGCAAATATGGCGGCCAGGAATATCTTTAATCAAAATTGGCCTAAAACAATTTAATGACATAACATTACACAATGTTTCCTTTGTGAAGTAATATACATGGTCAAAAATTATGAAGGCCCCTAAATCATACCACACTGATGGCAATCCAGACTCTATGCTTGGCACACCAATATATAGATAACCGTCATCTGCTAACAAACTTGAAATGGCATCTAATTCTTTTTCCAGTTCAACCATGTGTTCCAACACATGATTTAAAATTATTATATCATACTTGTCTCCAGCATTATTTTCGATGAATTCATATATTGATATACAGTCAACTGGAAGGCCTTTTTCTTTTCCAAAGGATATGGCAGCAGAGCTTAGGTCTATGCCTTGACATATATGACCCCTTGAATGGAAGGCAACAAGGTTCCCGCCATAATTACATCCAACTTCCAGAACTTTTTTTGTTTCGGTTTCAATTTCTGGCACACCTTGTTTGATTATAGAAAAAATATGTTCTCCACCCGGTAACATATCCTCATAATCGGCTTCTGCAGATCTGTAATCTTGATACAAAATAGAATAATAGTCACGGTAAAAAATTGATACAAACTCGTTATCATAATATGGATTTTGGCTGATAAGTCCACATTCTTTACATATCACAACATTACTTGGGATTCCCATTTTGTCCCTTTCAGCCAATAATCGAAAATTGTTTTTGTTTCCACAAAAGCACTGCCGAATTCCAGAAATATGATTTGGCATTAAAATCGAGATTTCATTAATAGCATTTTTCTGTTTTTTATTTAAAATCTTCCAGAACAATGGCTTACCATTATTTTTTAACCTAGAGCTTATGCGATATTCATCTTTCATTTGATTCACTCTCTCCTCTCATCCAAATATGTACAACTTGTGCAACGTAATCTTGTGTTATAAAATTAACGACCAACTCACGCTCTATCAGATCCGCTCGTTTTTCAACGCTTCTTATGTCAACTATAGTTAGATTTTTTACTTGCGGCATCGCAAGCAGATACAATAAAAGCCCAGACTAAAGTCTATGCTTCTGCGAGAATATATTTATCTAGTGCATGAGGATCTTCTTCCAAAACTTGAAAAATTCGCAAGGGCGTTGCCATTGGCTTATTTGTTCCAGCTTTCCACGCTTGTACCGTTTTCAATGATACGCCCACGTATTCTCCAAAAAAGGATTGTGAATATTGATTTCGCTCTCGGATAACTTTTATTTCATGGGACTGATACTCTTTTATCGGCAACATGGGTATATAAACTCAATCATGCTTACACAAATGATCTATGACAATTTCATTTATTTCTTTAAGTCCATCAATGATATTGTCTTTTTCGCTTTTTAAATATAAACCCATACATAATTATATTCCTATTACATAGGCAATGCAACATTGAAAATTTGATTCAACTATTTATTTTATGTCATATAGTTTTGCATTAATAAGGTTACAAATTACATCATACTTTACTCTCAACGCATCTGCCTTGTCATATTTAATATCAACCCCATACAACTCATCAATTGCAGATTTTATATCAGCATTGCTATCCACAAATTTTATAAACTTTACATCTTTTATCCATTCATAGGTTCCTTTTATTTTATGATAGTTGTTGCCAAAAACAATACATGGGGTAGCAGTAATAGCAGCAAAAACCATTCCATGCAACCTGTCTGCAATAACTAATTTTGACTGCTTAAATTGGTTAAATTTTTGCTCTAAATATTCTCGACGCTCTTCTTTTTTTATAGGTATAAGCAAATCGTGCAATACCGTATCTGTTTCCCAAACATCATCTGTTTTTGCCTTAGCAAATTTTTGTATACTTGCTATCATATTATCTGATACGGCCTTTTCTTTATCCGACCTAAAACAAAGCAGGATACCATTTCGCATAAGTTGTGGTTCTTGAACATCTAGGTACAACACTATATCTGGTGATATATATATATTGCTTGAAGGGTAGTACGCTTGCATTAATTTATAGGAGTAGGTCTCGCGCGCTATAATATGCAAATCTTTATGCATTGCATATACTTGTTGAGACAACTTTAGTTCATCACTATCACCCATAGCAAATTGATAGAATATTGATTGAGGAAAAACAATTATTCTATTATTCAGAAAGGTTTTTATAACATTAAAACGCAATAGCTCTGCTTCATACCACAGAGTTCCCATATTTCCGCCGCCATGTACAATAATAATATCCTTTGGGTTAATTATCTTTGATAAGTAAATCATACCATGTTCTACCTCTTCATGGGTAAGATCATATAGTGGAACATCTTTGTATTTATCCATCAAAAACTGAATTTCTGCCATTGCTATTGCTTGGTCTCCTAAATTAGAATGTGATGGTGTCCCCAAAAGAAACAATCTCCCACTATCACTATCTTTTATATTCATTTGCTTTATTAATTTGATGTTTTTCCTACCTTTAATTTTGGCAATAACAAATTTAGGCACAAAAGGTCTTATAATTGGTTTAGCTATTTTAAGTATCTCGCTTAGCATGTTTTCCTCCTTAAACTTCGAACTTTACCCGCTATTTTAATGAAAGGTTTTGCAACAACATAGCATTTAATACCACATCTTATAAAAAATAGTTCAAGGCGAATAAATCTACTACAATACATGTTATAATCCTTTGGAGTATTAATAATGTTTTTCCTGATTAAATTCAGGGAATCAATCCAATCAAAAGGTGATTCTTCGTCAAAAATCGTCCTGAAAAGAAATCGATTTATAAGTATACGATGATAGTTTGCTTGCGGTACATATTGCGGGCAGTGAGAAGATATAAATTCCACAGCAACAGCAGCAGCGTCAGCATCATCAAGACGCTTTAAGTTAAATGGCTCACCCATGATAGATGAATCTCGCAGTTGATAGTAATAAAGCTTTCTATTAGACGCATAAAATCTACTCGCGCGATAAAACAACTTAAATGTTGTAAAACTATCTTCATTAATACGCCCCACAGGAAAAAACGCAACCTCATTTTCAAATAGTTTCGCTTTGTATATCTTTCCCCAAGATGAAAC
>WQZK01000067.1 GCA_009780765.1 Defluviitaleaceae bacterium | reverse complement strand
TAGAAAATGGACGATATAAAACATCTTCAGATACTTCTAACAAAGACAACTCCTTAAAAACTTGCCAATCGCTATAATCTGGATAAATAGATTCAATAATATCAAATGTTATCATATTTTTATCGGCAACTTCATACGGAAAATATTCAAAATCGCAACTCGCTGATATGCTTCCACTATACTCGAATTTGTTTTGCAAAAGATTTAAAAACGTTGTTTTTCCACGGCCGTTTCTACCCGTAAAGCCAAGCTTCCAGTCAGTATCTATATGAAAGCTAACATTTTCAAATATATTATCATACGTTCCCTCATACGCAAATGTTAAATTAGATACGTTTATTAGTGACATTTTTGTTATGCCCCCTTTTACTTTAAATAAAAATGAGTTACAAGAAAGATTCTTGCAACTCAAATAAGCATAGCAATATAATGCCATTATAAAAGCGTAAGAATATAGTCTTTCTTGCGTAGTAAGACATAACAAATAAAACGAATTTAATCGTTATAAAATAAGCTATTAGTTATGCCCATAAATTATTAGCAAGAAAAACCGATCATTCTTACACCTCTTTCTGTTTTAAATTAAGTTTATTTTAGCACAGTGAAAATTATTTGTCAACAAAAAAATTACTTATGCTTTTTCTCGTGCTCTAATAGCCATTCTTTTCGCCAAACTTCGCCACCATAGCCAACAAGCTTGCCACTTGCACCAATAACCCTGTGGCACGGTACGATTATAGAGATATTATTATGATGATTAGCCCCGCCAACAGCTCTTGCTGCCTTTTCATTTCCAATCATAATTGCTAATTCTTTATAATTTATGGTTTCACCGTAAGGGATTTTCATAAGAGCATCCCATGTTTTTTTTCTAAAGTCTGTACCAATGTTGTTTAATTCTAAATCAAAGTTTTTTCTTTTTCCTTCAAAATATTCGTCAAGCTGCTTCATGGTTTTTGTAAGTATTGGTGTTTCAAAAACCTCTAGGGTTGTTTCTCTTTCGAAAAACAACCCTGTAAGATAGCCTGATTGTTCCTTTAAAAGGATTTCGCCGATAGGCGATTTATAAATCACAGCTTTTTCACTCATATTCTATTTACCTGCAATGTTGATATTATCAATTATCATAGAAGGCATACCGATAGACCCACCAGCTTGAGGAGGTGCAAATTTCAAATCCGAACCAATCGCTAAAACATCTTTCAGAAGTTCATAGAAATTGCCTGCTATCGTTATTTGCTCAACCGCATTCTTAATTTCGCCATTTTCAACATAGAAACCACCTGCTAGTAATGAAAAATCACCAGAAATAGGATTTGCACCAGCATGAAGGCCTGATAAATTGTCTATTATAAAACCTGTTCCAAGCTCTTTTAAAAGCTCATCAAAACTCTTATCACTAGGGTTTATAAAGAAGTTTGCAGGAGCTGTTGCAACTGGAGCCTTAAAGCTTGCCTTAAACCCGTTTCCGCTAGATTTAACGCTATCTTTTTTAGCCGATTTCATGTTATACAAATAACCTTTTAAAACGCCATTCTCAATGATATTTTTGTCTTCTACAATTGTTCCCTCAGAGTCGAAGTTAAGCTCAAGAAGTGCTTTTTCATGCTTCGCAACATCTTTGATAGTTATCATAGAATTTGCAACATTTTCGCCGATTTTATCTTTAAGTAAAGATAGCCCTTTATGAACCGTTTCGGCATAAAAGTTTTGCATATATACCATAAACAAATCGCTTGCAGCTTTATTTTTGAGAATTATCTTCGATTTTGTGCTATTAGGAATAGTTGCACCTAATTGCTTAACAACTTCTGCAACTCCTTGTTTTGCATGTTCTTCAGGATTAAAGTTATCAAAGTTTTTATCTAAGAAAAGCTCATAATTAACTTTAACTTGGCTCTCTTCCATGGCGTTTAAAGCAAGCATTGCCATTGCGTAACTGCCCTCTTGTCTAAGCTCCATACCGTAAGAGTTTGCAATATAAGTTTCCATTTCACTTGTATTAGTAATAGACATTGGAATATTTTTAATTCTTTCATCTGCTTCGTAGCCATGCTTTTCCATGTCAAGTGCATAGTTAATTAACGTTTCTGGCGAAGCCTCAAATTTAGAATTATCTTTAAACTCTAAAACTTTAGCATCAGGGTTTAAATCTTCATCATCGCCATCGTTTATAGAAGCATGTTCTGCCGCTTCTTTTAAAAGAAAATCTATCGCGTCTAAATCAATTTTTTCACTATAAGAATAGCCAATTTTACCGTTAATATGCCCCCTAAAACTAACTCCAGAAACATCAGAATTATTATACTGAGCAATCTCTTTTTGGAAAACTGCAACTCTTAGAGATTTAGAATTATTGTAATATATTTCACAATCAGAAAACCCATAAGCCTTAGCTTTTTCAAATAATGCGTTTTTAAATAATTTAATATCCATTAATCTCTACCCCCTACAGTAATTTCTTTAACTCTAATCATAGGTTGGCCGCAATTAGTAGGAACCGAGCCGCTAAGAGAACCGCACACGCCTGCATCCATTTCTAAATTATCAGAAACCATGTCTATATCAGCCAAAACTTTAGAGCCTTTTCCAATTAAGCTTGCTCCTCTAACAGGCCTTGCTATTTTGCCTTTTTCAATAATATACCCTTCTAAAACTGCAAAATTAAACTCGCCTGTTGCAGGTTGAACAGAGCCACCGCCCATTTTTTTAGCGTAAAGACCATATTCGATTGAAGAAATGATATCATCTTGCGTATCTGTGCCACATGCAAAATAAGTATTACTCATTCTTGATGTTGGTGCAAACTTATAGCTTTCTCTTCTTGAAGAACCAGTTGACTCCATACCCATTTGAAGACCATTTAGTCTATCAACTAAGTAAGATTTTAAAACACCATTTTCAATAAGAACGTTTTTGCGGCCCATAGAGCCCTCATCGTCAATATTAAACGATCCCCAAGCATTTTCAATTGTTGCATCGTCAATAACAGTAACTTTTTTATCTGCAACAACCTCATTAAGTTTTCCGCAAAATTCTGATGCACCTTTAGCAACGCCAGTTGCTTCTAAGCTATGCCCCAAAGCTTCGTGCAGAATAACGCCGCCAAATCCGTTATCAATAACAACAGGCATTCTGCCTGAAGGGCACATATCGGCATTAACCATTGTAACCGCAATTCTTGCACTTTCTTCTGCTAAGTATTTAGGGTCTAATATTTCTAAAATTTCTTGGCCAAACTTGCCTGCAATATCTCTTGAGCCTGTTTGCTTTTCATTACCCTTAGAAGCTACAGCCGTTGCAAAAACTCTTGATAAAACTCTTTTATCAGTAGCCCATAAACCTTCACTATTTGCAATTAAAACTTCTTGGTCTACATCCATATAAGCCCCTCTAGTCTGAGTTACAAGTGGGTCATACTTTAAAGAAATATCCGAAATGTTTCTAAGCACATCAACAATTTCTTTTTTAGACTTTGTGCCTGGAAGAATTTTTGCAGGATGTTTCTCAGCAAAAGTTTTTTCAGTAAAATCTAAAACTTTAATGGCTCCATTGTTTGTGCCTCTAACCGCTGCCGCCGCTTCTTTAGCAACTTTTAAAAGATTTTCACGCTCCATTACGTTAGTGTAAACATAAACTGCCCCAAAACCTTTAAAAATTCTAATACCAATACCGTAATCGATGCCTGATTGTAAAGTGTCTGTTTTTCCGCTTACCAAAACAATGTTACTTTTTTTTGTGTTTTCAACAAAAATTTCGGCAAAATCGCCACCTGTTGAAAGTGCAACCTCTAAAATGTCGTGTGCTAACTGCTTGTCTAATAAATTGCTTGTTTTCAAAGTATCGCCTCACTTCGTATTTTTTATTTCTAGTTTTATTCTATCATAGATACAAAGCCTATGCAATATTATCATAACATAAAAATTCGCCCCCGATTTATCTAGGGGACGAATTGCAGTTTTCAGGGGACGAATTGCATAAATTATTCAATCCGTTTTTTAAAGAAATATAAATATACCAAACTACTACTAGGCGAACCAACTGCAAAGATAAAACCTAAGCGCCTCCACTCTATGATTCTAGAATGATTGCGGTCTTCATTTTCGTTAAGGGATACGTATATAATATCTAACCCATCGATTTCAATCCAAAAACGCTCCCATCGACCAAAAACAAGTGTGGTAGAGTTTCGGTACACTCCATCATCAAATAAAAACTTACGAGGCTCAAATTCTGCCATAAGGTTAAATCTATTAGGCAGTATTATCGAAGTTTCATAAATATAGGCCTTATAAGAATCTCTTTTGACAACAACATAAACTCTAGATCCTTGCACATCTGCAAAAGATACAACTTCCATCTCAGACATTTTCAAGTCAACACTTCTTGCTGTAAGTGAATACCTAAAAATATCCACACTAATCGCAATCAAGAAATTAAAGACCACACCTATAGCGATGCCTATTCCAAAACTAATAATCCTATACCTTGCCTTCACGTTGTCCACCCAAAGCCGTCGTTCTTATACCTTGGAAATAAGTGCATATGATAGTGCCCGATTTCGTTAAATTCTCCACCATTTTGCATAATGCTATAGCCTGGAAAATCGTACATTACTCGCATTTCTTTTAATAGCCTTTTAGATGTTAGCATTATTTCGCAGGCAATTTCATCAGGAATTTCGTCTAAATCTAAATAATGCTCTTTTGGAATTATTAAAACATGTCCTTCATTTATAGGGTCTATATCTAAAAAACATTTAACTATATCATTTTCAAAAACAACTTTAGCATCTAGCTCACCATTAACTATTTTGCAGAAAATACAGTCTTTCACTTTCTACCCGCCCCTCTATAATTTCTTGTCTAGAAAAATTATTTTCTTGAAGAAATGTATCACTTAATTCATCAAGTTCGGCATAAAAAGCCTCGGCAATTTGCAATCTGTTTTCGCCTGTGCCTTCTTTAATGTATTCGAACAGCAAATTCTCAGCTTCGTTAATTTTGCCTTCAGTTATATGTTTTATAAGCATGTGAAGTAAAATTGCATCTGGGTTTATTCCCAAATCGTCATCACTTTCAAGGTCCTCGTTAATCATACCATAACCCGCTTTTTTACCAACTAAAACCGCTGCCAATGTACGCCCTATCGCCTCTATTTGCCTTGAAATATAGTCATTCTGCATCATTTTTTGTTCTTCCCTTTTTTGAAAACACCTTTTTTATTAGTTTCGTTCACTTCTTCGACTGAATCTCCCGCAAATTCTCTAAGTAGTTCTTTCTGGCGTTCTGTTAATTTTGTAGGAACTGTAACATTTAAAGTCACGAGCATATCGCCAAAAATCCTGTTATTTCTAACAGATGGGAAGCCTCGACCTTTTATATTTATAACTGTTCCGGTTTGCGTTCCCGCTTTAATAGTTTGCTTTTCGTTGCCCTCCATTGTTGGGATTGTAATCTCTGCACCAAGGGCCGCCTGAGCAAACGTAATAGGTATTTCTAAGTAAATATTGCTGCCACGCCTTTCAAAAAAGTCATGCGGTGCAACATATACAACTATATACAAATCGCCCCTTGGCCCACCAAACTCACCAGGTTCGCCTTTTTCTGAAAGGAGGATAGGCTGCCCATTGTCAATCCCTCGCTTAACATCCACTTCAAATGTTTTCGAGCGTCTAACCTTGCCTTTTCCTTTACATCTTTCACATTTTTCTTTAATTATCTTGCCAGAACCTGAGCAAGTACGGCAAGTTACAATACTTTGCATTGTGCCAAACATTGTTTGTTGTAAAACCCGCTCTTCGCCCGAGCCATTACAAGTTTTGCAACTTTCAGGCACTGTTCCCGCCTTTGCACCTGTGCCTTTGCAAACATCACAATCTTCCGTCATAGGGATTGTAATTTCTTTTTTAACGCCAAAAAAGGCCTCTGTAAAGGTAATATTCATATTGGTTTGAACATCAGCTCCACGCCTTGCTCTTGTTCTTCCTCGGCCACTTGACCTTGAGCTAAAGCCACCGCCAAATATATCAGAAAAGCCTCCACCAAAGAACTGCTCAAATATATCGTGTGCATTAAAGTCGCCGCTATAAGAATATCCACCACCGCCCATTTGGTCAAAAGCCGAATGTCCATGCCTATCATAAGCCGCACGTTTATTAGCATCACTTAAAACATCGTAAGCCTCGCTCACTTCTTTAAACTTTGCCTCTGCTGCCCCATCATTAGGGTTTGCATCAGGGTGGTATTTTTTTGCCATTGTTCTATATGCTTTTTTTAACTCTTCTTCTGTTGCCCCTTTTTGCAAACCTAAAGTTTCATAGTAATCTCTTTTTGAAGCCATTGTTTCACCTGCCAAATACTTTATTTAGGCGAAAAGCTACGCCTTCCGCCTATTCAAATTCATTATTCTACTTCTTCATAATCTCCATCAATTACATCATCATTACCTTGTGGAGCTTCTTCCCCTTCGCCTTCTTGTGGAGCTACGTTTTCGTAAAGTTTTGCAGAAAGCTCATAGAACACGCTTGTAAAGCTTTCTATCGCAGTTTTAAGCGTTTGCGTGTCAGATTCGTTCATAGTTTCTGCATTCATCGTATCATTTAAAGTTTTAAGATTGTTAAGTTCTTGCTCAACCTTTTCTTTATCCGCTGCATCAATTTTATCCTCTAAGTCTTTAAGCGTTTTCTCTGTTTGGAAAATCATGCTTTCAGCGTTGTTCTTAGTGTCGATCGCATCTTTTCTGATTTTGTCTGATTCAGCGTATTGCTCTGCCTCTTTAACTGCTTTTTCAATATCTTCATCACTTAGATTAGTGCTAGATGTAATTGTGATTTTTTGCTCTTTGCCAGTACCTAAATCTTTGGCAGAAACGTTTACAATACCATTCGCATCAATATCAAAACCAACCTCAATTTGTGGAATACCCTTAGGTGCTGGTGCGATACCATCAAGCCTAAACTGCCCTAAAAGCTTGTTATCACGTGCAAGTGGACGTTCGCCCTGAACAACAACGATGTCAACCGCCGTTTGCCCATCTGCCGCTGTTGAGAACACTTGCTTTTTGTTTGTAGGAATTGTTGTGTTTCTTTCAATAAGCACCGTTGCAACACCGCCAAGAGTTTCGATACCTAAAGAAAGTGGTGTAACATCTAGAAGAAGGATAGAACCCGCACCAGCATCGCCCGCAAGCTTACCGCCCTGAATAGATGCACCAAGTGCAACACACTCATCTGGATTAATGCCTTTAAATGGTTCTTTGCCTGTAATTTTCTTAACTGCTTCAGCAACTGCTGGTATTCTTGTAGAACCACCAACTAGCAACACTTTATTTAAATCGTTCGCCGAAACGCCCGCATCTTTCATTGCATTTCTAACCGGTTCTAAAGTTTTTTCTACAAGGTCTGCCGTTAATTCGTCAAATTTAGCACGAGTCAGAGTTATGTCTAAGTGTTTTGGACCATCTTGGTTCATAGTGATAAACGGCAAGTTTATGTTAGATGTTGTAACTGTTGAAAGCTCTTTTTTCGCTTTTTCTGCCGCATCACGAACACGTTGCATTGCCATATTGTCTTTATTTAAGTCTATGCCATCGCTTTTTTTGAATTCTGCTGTAATGTATTCCATAATTCTTTCATCAAAATCATCGCCGCCAAGCTTGTTGTTTCCGCTTGTTGCCAAAACTTCGATAACACCATCGCCAATTTCGATAATCGAAACGTCGAAGGTTCCGCCGCCTAAATCGTAAACCATAATTTTTTGCTCTGTTTCGTTATCAAGCCCGTATGCAAGTGCCGCAGCCGTTGGCTCGTTTATAATACGCTTAACATCAAGCCCTGCAATTTTGCCCGCATCTTTTGTTGCTTGTCTTTCACTATCAGAAAAATATGCAGGAACAGTTATAACTGCCTCTGTAACAGTTTCGCCTAAATAGCTTTCTGCATCTTTTTTAAGCTTTTGTAAAATCATTGCCGAAATTTCTTGCGGCGAATAATTTTTATCATCAATTTTAACTTTATGGTCTGTACCCATTTGCCTTTTAATACTCATGATAGTGTGGTCTGGATTTGTTATAGCTTGGCGTTTTGCTGTTTCGCCAACTAGTCTTTCACCTGTCTTTGTAAAACCTACGATAGATGGTGTTGTTCTAGCACCTTCCGAATTTGGTATAACAACAGGCTGGCCGCCCTCCATAACTGCAACACATGAGTTTGTTGTTCCTAAGTCAATTCCAATAATTTTTCCCATTTTTTATTCCTCCAATTGATTTAATTTATTTAGCAACCTTAACCATCGCTGGTCTTATAATTTTTTCTTTATACTTATAACCCTTTTGCATTTCTTGAATCACAGTATTCTCCGCATATTCTTCACTTTCCTCATGCAAAACTGCAAAATGCAAATTTGGGTCAAACTCTTGCCCATTACAATCCAAACATTCAAGCCCCAAAGAATTAGTCGTTTCTTTAAGCTGGTTGTAAATCATTTCAACCCCTTTATAAACGCTATCTTCTTTGTTTTCTACCGAGCTTAATGCCCTCTCAAAATTATCTAAAACAGGCAATAGCTTAAATAATGTATCAGAAACGCCATCGTCATAC
>WQZK01000066.1 GCA_009780765.1 Defluviitaleaceae bacterium | reverse complement strand
TTAGTCCCTTTCTAAAACGGCATTTTAAACCTTCCGCCCTTTTTTCCTTTTCCTGCGGAACTAAATTGTTTCATCATTTTTTTCATATCTTCAAATCTTTTTAAAAGCTGGTTTACTTCTTGAATACTTCTTCCTGAGCCTGTTGCAATTCTTTTTTTTCTAGGTCCGTTTAAAATATCTGGGTTTTGGCGTTCGCGAGCTGTCATAGATTGTATAATCGCTTCAATATGCACCATAGCTTTTTCATCAATTTGGGCATCACCTATGTTCATTTTGCCCATACCCGGAAGCATACCAAGTATATCTTTAATAGGCCCCATCTTTTTAATTTGCTGCATCTGCGAAAGAAAATCTTCAAGATTAAAGTCTTGAGTTCTCATTTTTTGCTCAAGTTTTTTAGCCTCTTCTTCATCAAAAGATTCCTGAGCTTTTTCTATTAGCGACAAAACATCGCCCATGCCTAAAATTCTTGATGCCATTCGGTCTGGGTGGAATGGCTCTAAATCCTCCATTTTTTCACCCATGCCAACATATTTTATAGGCTTACCCGTAACACTTCTTACAGAAAGTGCAGCACCGCCCCTTGTATCACCATCAAGTTTTGTTATTATTATTCCGTCAATTCCAAGCTGTTGGTTAAAGCTATCTGCAACAGTTATAGCATCTTGCCCTGTCATAGCATCAACTACAAGTAAGATTTCTTGCGGCCTTATTGCCGTTTTAATATCTGCAAGCTCTCCCATAAGCTCCGTATCTATATGTAAACGGCCAGCAGTATCGACGATAACAACATCGTTACCTTTAATTTTAGCTTCTTCTAAAGCTTTAGTGGCTATTATGGCAGGATTTACATCAGTACCCATCGAAAAAACTGGTATATTATACGTTTTAGCAACAACTTCAAGCTGCTTAATGGCCGCTGGCCTATAAATATCACAAGCAACTAAAAGTGGCTTTTTGCCTTGTTTTCTGAGTTGGCCAGATAGCTTACCAATAGTTGTTGTTTTACCAGCACCTTGAAGCCCAACCATCATAAAGACAGTTGGCGAATTATTAGAAAAAGTGAGCTTTGATTGCGAAGAACCCATTAAATTAACTAATTCATCATTAACAATTTTAACAACATGCTGCCCTGGAGTTAGGCTTTTTAGTATTTCGTCGCCAACGGCTTTTTCGGTTACAGTATTTATAAAATCTTTTACAACTTTAAAGTTAACATCAGCCTCTAAAAGTGCAAGCTTAACCTCACGAAGAGCCTCTTTAACATCTTTTTCAGTCAGTGTTCCTTTGGATCTTAGTTTTTTAAAAACATCTTGAAGTTTAGAACCCAAATTTTCAAATGCCATGTAGGTTGCCCTCCTATTCCAATAATTCTTCAATCATTTCTTTAATCTTACTTATATTTTCATGTGTATCTAAGCTTTGATAAATTTTTGTAAGTGTTAATTTTTGTTTTGCAAATTTGTCTACAAGTTTTAGTCTATCTTCGTAAGAAATAATAATTTTCTCAACCCGCTTAATTAAGTCAGATACGGCTTGTGGCGTGATATTACTAACTTCTGCAATTTCTCTAAGCGACATATCGTTATGGTAATACATTTCAAAAAAAGTCTTCTGTTTTTCTGTTAAAAGTTCGCCATAAAAATCATAAAGCATAGTAATATAAAGCCTTTTGTCCATATTATCCTCTGATGTAAAGTATTTTTACTTGTCGCCTATAATAGTATATCTTATAATTATAAAAATGTCAACCATTATCTTGCTCATTTGCTTTACTTTTTTTACGCTTGGTCATAATCCCACCTATTCTTCCGCTTTCTTTGGCAGTTAAGCTTTTCCAGCCTGTTTCTTTAACTTTATCTAAAAGCCCTAATTCTTCAGCAATTTCATACTTTAAAATATCATTTTCTGTTAAAGGTTTTTCTTTTTTCATGTGTATCATCTCCTATCGTTTTTTGTTATCTAAGCGAAATAGCTTTAACAAAAGATTCAAAATATCCACCACCATCTACAACACCTCTAAAAAAATATGCAGGCTGGATGATGCTGTTTGCATAAATATAAACAAGCTGGTAATCAGTAATATATATCATATTATCACTGCCTAAATCAATAGGTAATTCATGAAACGCCTGATATACACTTTTAATATCAAGCGAATTAAGTCTTTCATAAGTTGTATAATAATATTCAGCAGAAATAACATCACCTGATTTAGTAATCTGTATATTATTTGCAAATCCCATATTTTTAAGGCTTCCAAGACGGCCTATAAAAGTTATATTAAATATACCATCTTCAAAAGTAATAAAGGCTTCTTCATAATTTAACTCTAAAAGATTGCTTCTGAAAAAATCTTCGGCTATTTCAATAGCTTCTTCATGAGAAATTTGTATGCCTTCTTCAAATTTATTAATGGCATTATTCCTATATTCTACTTTGCTTACAAATTTGTGTATGATAAGCTCCCTATCTCCTGTAGAGAAAATAAAGCTTTCTTCAGTTTCTAAAAAGTTTTCGGTTATAGCAAAAAGATTTGCGTATATGTTTGCAATTTCAAAAGTTGTTTCTCTAAATCGTGGAACAAATGTTGAAATTCTTCCGCCAGAGAGTTTATTAAGCTCTAGGCTTGTTTGGTATCTTGTATATATCAAATCTGTTTCAGGGTTGTATCTTGCACGGCTTCGAAGTAAAACATCGTTTCTTATACGGTTTTCTGAAAACCAAAATATAGTAACAACACATAACACTATAGCGAAAATTGGAATTATTCGTTTTCTAAACATAAAAGCACACTCCTTTGTATGGAGTATGCTCAAATTTGCCAAATTTTATTACATTTACTCTAGAATAACAACAGCCGTTGCATATTCTTTTGAATGAGATACAGATACATGAACTTTTTTTACACCCTTAGCTTTTACAAACTTTTCAGCATTTCCATATAAAACTATAAAAGGTGCACCAAGTTCATCTCTTAAAACCTCAATTTCGTTAAGCGAGAAACCTCTAACTCCTGTACCAAGTGCCTTTGAAAATGCCTCTTTTGCTACAAAATTTGCTGCAATACTTTTTAATTCTAAAATCTTCTCTTTCTCAGTAAAATATTTGCTTAAGAAGTTTTCTTTTTTAATTGCGTTTTCTATTCGTTTTATTTCAATAATGTCTGTGCCAATTCCTATAATCATTAATATCACCTAAGTATATTATAGTCGGTTTAAATGTATATGTAAATAAAAAATGGCGACTATCTTTATAGTCGCCTATATATTATCTTCTCAAAGTGCTTATTCTAATTTCTGTTACATCCATGCCAGTTTTTCTTCTTATTATGTCTTCAATTTGTGCGGCTTCCGCTTCTGTTAGATTTTCTTTATCAACAACAACATCAACCGAGTTGTCACCAATTCTTACAAAGACACCTCTAAATCCGCGAGATTCGATCATTGCTTCGGCTGCTGATTCTCTCTCAATTCTTCTTTGAATATCAAGCATTGCATCTGCAAATTGTGCTCTTTGTGGTTGGTCTAGGTTTTGGTTGTTAATCATATTAAGTAATAATTCTTGCTGTTGCGACCTAGAGTTTTCACGGTCTAATTTGGCTTGAACAAAAAATGTATCTGGATTAATATTGGTGTCTAAAAATACCGCCTCTACATTTTCATCATCTTCATTTTCACTTGTGGTGAGTAAAATTGATGGATTATTAGTCATAATATCAGCATTTGTTAAGTTTTCCATAGTAAGTGTAGAATTGTTAAGGCTAATAACCTCTATACCTTCATCTAAAAGCGAATTTATATCATCTTCTAAAGTATATGTAAGCCCTGGAGATTGATTAACTCTCGAATCACTAAAATTTAAATACCCCGCTACTGCTATCATAACAACAAGTGCCGTTACAATAACCTGATTTCTTTTTATCGCAAACATTTTTATTCCTCCTAAATTCTATATTATTTCATTTTTAATACAACTACTCTGTGTGGGGCAACGCCTAAAACGGTTCGTGCCGCATTTGTTATGGCTTCTATTACAAAGATGTCGTCCCCCCCCTGTGCCACTATTATAACTCCTTCCACCCGAGGCTCTATCTCTTTTAAAACAAGAGGTTGTTGTCCCGAAGCATTTTGAAGTATTATCGCTTGGTTATTTTGGTTTCTTGTTGTTATTTCTCTTGTTCCGCCTTCCGAATCAACTTCTTTTGTTGTGTGTTCTTCGAGCCTTATATCTTCTGCTAAAATAATCTCAGCACTGTGCGACATGCTAATCATTACATCAACCTCACCTACCCCAGCTACTTGAGATAATACTGCAATAAGGCGCCTTTCAAGCTCTTCTTCTAACGAACTACCCCTTGTTTCTTGAATATGAAAAGGCAATATTTCGTTATTGTGAGGCATATTTTCTGGCTGGCTAGAGCCGCCCAAAAAGTTTCTTGAAAGTACAAGAAGAACAATTCCCGCTACCGCCATTAAAATAAGGTTTAGTTTTACTGGTCGGTCTTTATTTTTAAAAATGTTTCTTAGATACTCCATAAGTTCATCTCCTAAATCTTTTGTTATTGTGTTTCTTTTATATGTATATTACTAACGGACAAATTATAGAAGTCTGCTAGAAAATTTTTCAAATTTTTTATTTCTGGGTTTATATCTTCTTGCTCAGTATCGCCTAAACTAGGCCTATTTCTTGATGATATTTGTGGTCCTATTGTAATTCTTTCAATGTTTATAATACTATCCCGCTGTGTTAACGCACCACCTTGTGAAACTGTAGCACTAATATGATTTATTGTGCCAAAGTTTTCGCGGCCTGTATCTATATAAAAATTTATTTCAAGCGGGATAAAACCTCTTGCTGTAATTAAGTTTTTCATTTGGCTTTCTAAGTCTGATTTATATACTTCTAAAATAAGGCTTAAAGCCGCTTCATCGTGATTATCAAGCTCTCTTTGAATTATATTCCTATTTAAATTTATTTCCATCTGGTGTTGTAAATTGTTAATACTTAGTTCGTTACCTGAAATCAAATTTAAAACTGGCATTAAAACCAAGATCATAAGAATAAAGCCGCATATAAGGTTTATATACTTTTTATATTTTTCACTTGGAATAATTATTCCTATAAATGCCATAAAAATTAGAAATATTGCTATATTTTTGGCGTATTCGGATATTGCGTTCATAAAGCCCTCCTCAGAATGCTAGCATCAAGGTTACAGAAAAAATAAACATAACCGTAATTGTAACTGCACAAGAAAGTAATAGCGATGTAAAATTGCCCATTGTGTCTATGCAGCTTACTATTCTTTTATCGGAAATAGGTTGCACAAGGCTTGCAACAAGCTTGTATATAAAATATAGTGCAGCAAGCTTTATTATCGGCACAACACAAAAAGCAATAACAGTAATTAGTATTGCAACTAAAACTCCACTTTTAGAGGCAGATATAAAAGACATAACCGTATCCATTGCACCTGTTAGAACCTCACCGACAACAGGAACTACATTTACAGTGCTTCTTGCTGTTCTAACAGTTAGATTATTAAGTATAGGCGTACTTATCTTCTGAAGTGTTATAACACCCATAAAAACTAAAGCAACACCCTTTATAGTCCATTCAATTATCTTTTTCAAAAGCTCCGAAAAATTTTTAAGCATACCGTTTTCAGTTAGATGATTTACAATTTGCAAAGTTGAAGCAATTGTTATAAGCGGGATTAAAAAATTTCTTATAAGCATTGTTATAAATCCTGTAGAAAAATATAATATACTACTAAAAACATAGCCACCTGTCATGTTTCCGCTCATAACCATAAGTATTGTAATTATTGGAATGGATGCGTTTATGAATGTTGTTAGCGTTGTAGTAAAGCTCTCTAATATGTAAATCGTTGCTATGAAAGAAGAAAACAAAATGATTACAACCGCTATATAACTTACATAAAATCCAACCTCACCAACTGATTTATTTTCAAAAGAATCCGTAAGATTTTTCAAAAGTGCTGCAAGGATGCACAAAATTAGTAAATTCCTAAGTAGTCCGATATTTTCAAAAATTTCATTAAAAATAATTCTAAGAGCTGAGTTTAATATGCCTGAAAGTGATAAATCTAGATCGCCTGATATTGCTCTTGCAACAATGTCAGAAAAATTAATGCTATATGCAGTTTCGGCTCCATTTGTTATGGAATTTATTTCAGAAAAATCTAGTATATCCATATGGTTATTAAAAAAATCTATCGGCTCACTAGCCTGTACAATATTTGGGTTAAAAATAAAAGCAACCGCAATTATTAATATTATCATTAGTTTTATCTTCATTTGTTTTATTCTCCTTAAAGGGCTGCCATAATTAAGTTTAGTAGGCTAAATATAATTGGTGCCGACATTACCATAATCAATGCTTTTCCCGAAAGTTCTATTTTTGAAGCAATAGCACCTTCGCCTGCATCTTTACAAACTTGTGCACCAAATTCGGCTATGTATGCAATTCCAACAATTCTAATTAAGGTATCAACATATCTAAACTCTCCACTTGTGTGGCTTGTAATTACGCTTAAAACATCGAAAACTGCTGCAAGCCTAGGCAATATTATAAAAAATATTAAAACAGATGCCGCTAGCGATATCATCAAAGCCATTTCAGGTACTTGCTTTTTAATTGTTAGGGAAAGAATAGCCGCAATAATGCCAATCGCAACAACTTGCATTATATCCATGGTGATACCTCCTACAATTGAAACAATGTTTGCACTGTGTTAAATAAGCTACTTATATGCTGCACCACCCAAAACAGAACAATAACAAGCCCTGCGAGTGTTGTCATTGTTGCTTGCTCTTGCCTGCCAACGCTGTTTAAAACTTGATTTAAAACGGCCACTAAAATCCCAACTGCTGCAATTTGAAAAACTACTCCTATTTCCATTTTTTATCCTCCTCGTTTTTAGAAAAATACTATACAAAGTGCCAAACCCGAAAGTATCCCAAGGCTTCTGTAAAGTTTTTTATTCTTAACTGATGCTATTGTTGCTTCTTCTATCTTTTCATCTATAAATGCCAAAATCATGTCAATTGTGCCTAGTTGTAGGTTTTTATCCATTCCGCCAACAACTTTTCCAAAAGATAAAAACATGCTTATGTCTTCATCTACAAAAAAGTATGATTTTTTATTGTTAACAATTGCGTTTTTCCACAGGTTTTCACATCCATCTCGAGGATTTTCTTCAAGATAATTTTTAAAATCCTTAAATATGTTAGAAACAGGTTTTTCAGTTTTTTCTGCTATACTTTCGATTGCCTCCTTGATAGGTGAAAGAGTATACTCAACTTCCGACCTTAAAATCAAAAACGCCTTTTTCATTTGACGCAAATCATTAATCCTGTAACCATCTTTGCCCGAATAATAATATCCTAAAACTGTAGAAGATAGCATTATAAAAGCCATACCTAAAAGCCTTGTAATCATATGTCCACCTCTTTCATGTTTTTGTTTAACACTTGTTTTATCTCACCGGGTTTTTCACCGTATCCTAAAATAATATATGTATCAAATATTTTTCGCTTAATTAGCTCAGCAAGGTGCGGCTTTTCTAAAATATTTTGAATACTGCTCCCGTGAACTGTGCAAAACAGCTTAACACCTGATGTTAGTGCTTCTTCTATGGCAATAACATCTTCTTGCCTGCCTATCTCGTCAACCGCAATAATATCGGGCGACATACTCCTAAGCAGCATCATAATTCCTAACGATTTTCTGCAAGAATCCAAAACATCCGTCCTCATGCCAACATCATTTTGAGGCACTCCTAAGTAAGATGCGGCAATTTCCGAGCGCTCGTCTACAATGCCTACAGTTTGACCTCCATCCGAAACTTGCCTTACAATATCCCTAAGAAGCGTTGTTTTTCCGCACCCCGGTGGCGATATTATAAGAACCGAACCCTTAGCATGTTTTAAAATACCGTCCGCACAGCCTTTAATCTCGTGGCTAAAACGCACATTAATTGCACTTATGTGGCTAATGGTTTTAACTTTTTCATTTTCTATAACAACCTTGCCACAAAGCCCAACTCTATGCCCATCAGGCAATGTTATGTATCCGTTTTTAATCTCATCTTCATAAGAATAAAGCGAAAATTCGCTCATAAGCTGTATAGTTTCTTTCATATCTTTAATACTAGGACAAAAATTTTTATTTATAATAATTTCGCTGCCCAAAGATTTAACAATTAGTGGTTTGTTAACCCTTATTCTAATTTCTTCTATATTATTGAAAAAACTTTGCTCACAATTATAAAGTTGCTCATATATACACTGGCTAAAATATTTAATAATTTCCTGCTTCATACTTGTCCTCTTTTCTGCTTTTTATATAGTATTCGTGGATAGACAAGTTTATGCTAATAAAAAAATGATGAAAAATAATATTACCTATTGCAATATGTAGAATTTTATGTTATGATGATTTTGTTACAAAGTATATATACTGCTTTAATAAAGCCTAATCAGGGCTTGCAGTCAGACTGTTGAAAATAATTATAATAAAGGGGAATAAATAATTATGATTTACAACTGTCACTTTAGAAACAATGAAATAACTATCAATGAAACGAATGAGGTAATAAATATCTGCTACCGTATCACAGAGCAAACGGTTAATTAT
>WQZK01000065.1 GCA_009780765.1 Defluviitaleaceae bacterium | reverse complement strand
TGTTTTTGGCTATACTATTTTTATAGCCCTCACGATTGGCATTCCCCTGTTCTTCAACAAAACAAGGGTATTACTTTTTTCGTGCTAGGGCTACTTTTTTTTTGCAAACTTTTAACTCTCAAGACCCAGAGAAGGTGAAATTAACTGGCGCATTAGTAGCGGCAAGAGATGCTCGATAGATTGAGTAGCTGGCAAGCGTTCTTTGCCTTCCGAAATCAATCTGCAACCACTCGTTTAAGCTTGCGTTATTTGATCGCCACCCTGTTTCTGTTGCCCCAATATTTATGTTTCCGTTAAAAGCGTGCCAAGCTGCAAAAGCAGTAGACCATTGACTGCTATGGCTAGATTGGAAAGGTGTAGGTGCAAAGTTTGAGGTCATGTTTAATCTTAGTAAAACTTCCCTGTTTTCTAACATTTACATCACCCAACCCTGACTTGTTAAAAAATTTATATCCTGCAGTTGTTCCGTAGTTCTCCCCATAGCTTCTTGCCCAACAATTCCACTCCATCCTTCGCGCAAAATTGTTATATCAAAAAACGAACTTGATACACTTACATTGGCACCAATTCCGTTTACAGTCACAACTGATGGAACCTCACCGCTATATGTAATAACTGCATATGATGACGTGACCACCGCATTACGTCCTGCGCTTCTCCCATGTAAACCATTAAAAAATTGCGTTCCTTGCACATCCTGTGTAGGGTTGAAGTTTACATCTAAAAATTCTGCACACCTTGCAATGCTTACCGCAATTCCAGCAGCGGCTGTAGTCGTATCATTTCGTCCTAATATCCCACTAAAATCAGATGGTTGATTAAAAACACCTGTAGCTACTGAATCGTAATTTACTCTTAATCGCCCAATACATGTTATAAATGCCATTGAACGATTTGATACGTTTCCTCCACTTGAAATTGAGCCACATATAGCCCCAAAGCCATTTGTACGAGCATTTGTGGTTCCCCTTAGAAATAGTGTTACATCTGAAAAACAAGCAGCACATGTCCATCCTCCATTTGCAGGTGAGTTGACATTGACATTTCCAAAAATACCGCCGAAGTTACCAAGCGTACCGCCTCCCATTGCAGAAGACATAATATTTAGGTTTGCCACGCCCCTGAATAAACACTGTCGCACAGTGATGTTATCAAACGCTGTTTCTGCATGAAGTTCGCCTACCATTCCGCCCCAACCTCATGGCGTTATTGTTCCGCCTAAAAGGGTGTACATAACTTCTCCGAATGCCTCTATATTTTCAATTATTATATTAGCTGCACGACACCATATCATCCCTGCCAATAATCCAACACGACTAAAAGATATGCTAGTGTTGAAATGAACAACACCCTCAAGAACAATATTACGCGCATACTCCGTCACATTTAATTGGGCAAATAATCCTGCTTCACTTGTGTTGGTACTTTGTATCAAAAAATCAGAGATAATAAAACCCTTACCATCTATGTTAAACCATCTGCTTGGAATCGGCACAAAATTGTCAAACATGCTTAAATTTATGTTAGCTCCTAATTCCACAAAGGCTACGGAACTTGCATCTACAGCAGGGATGTTGCGTAGTGCATTAAAATCCCATCCATCCTCTACAATCCACGGGTTTGCTCTGCTCCCACTTCCAGTCATTATTCCATTCGGCATATGTATCCACTCCTAATTCAATTGATTTATACTTGCTGATAGTCCAATTAACTCGCTAGACCCGCTAATGCTGTTCATCTGCTCCCCTTGGATGTGCCATTGTCCAGTTATAGACAATGGTGCGTTAAGGGGTATCTGTAATTCATTTGGCGAAAGGCTTGTGAAGGATGCAATTGGAATTGGCGCAACTCTGTAGTTTGCATTTCCTGATTGCTGCCCATCGTTAAGGGAGGCTGTAACTATATAATCACCTACGGCAAGGTTAGACAGCAGGTTTTTAGGTATGGTATGTTTATGTATGGTTGTTCCTCGTGCTAATACATCAGTTTCGCTGTAAACACTTGCATTTGAAAGCATCAACAAATCTCCATGCTGTATATTCCGTAGACCTGTTACGATAACTTCTAAAACTTCGGCTTCCCCTACATAATGCCCTGCACGATTAATAAATAGGTGTAGTTCTTGAGCCAATATACATACCCCCCCCTTAAAAAGTCGGATACTGCACATGAATTTCTAAAATGCAGTTACTGCTAACTGATAAATTGTTTTGGTTCTCCGTTAAATAAAACGGTTGCTTATTCCAGTTGTGAAAAATGTGCGGGCTAATTTGAGCGTTTACTATCCGATGGTGCATGTCAATCCGCTCATTGGATGGAATATTAGTAAAGGCGACTTGTTTACCCGAAGTGGTATTGGATAGTATAAAATTATTTGTAGCCGCCATATTGCGGATAATAAGCTTTGGGTATACATCGTAGTTACCATGCTTATCTTGAATGTTTCTACGATTGAACACACTAAAGGATTGTGTCCCGCCAGAGGTTAGGTTAAATGTCAAAACTTCTAAGGGTGTTAGCCAATAAGGGGTAGTTGCTTGAAATGTGATTTGGAAGTATCCCTTCATTTCCCCAAATCTTACAACCTCTACTGAGCTTGTTGGCACAATTTTTATTACCTTGGTCGTATCCTCTTCGGCCATAAATTCAATCGGAATACTGCGCATGAAAAACTTCGAAATAGAATTTAACCTTGTAGGGGTAAAGGTTTCGTTAGATTCTATTCCGTCTACATCGCACAAAGAAAAGTGCATGGTCAACCGTATGTTTTCTTTGTTGGTCTTTATAAACGTGCTGTAATCATGCTCAATCACGCTCTGATTAGTAATAGTTTGCCCGCCAAACAAGGGCATATTATCGTCTGATGTCCCTATGTTAATTATGTAAACTCCTAAAGACTTTGATGGAACTCCATCAAAAAAGAATTTGCCTGTCAAAAAATCAACTCCCTCTTATAACTTAATATATGAGGGAGTTGAAGATAATATAAGTAGAATGAAATTTGGATTTTATTTTAAATATTTTTCCAATAATATTGTAAAACGTAGCAAAAACTACATTGCTAAATTTGTAAATGGTAATATATGTATTTGCAAAAAAGCAAAAAAATAGCCCTAGGCGGGATTTGTGACCACCTAGGGCTATAGTAATTTTATTAGGTTTATAATAATCAAGTTCAATAACATATGCACTCGAAATACTTTTGTTATGATTGTGCGAATGATTATTTTGATGATGAAATGGTTATAATTGCCGTCGCAACTGCAATTTCGTCAGTATGAGATATGCACAGTTGGGTAAAGTGTTCAGCTCCATCCTGTTTGTGTTGTTTGCGTACTTGATTTTTCAAAATACCCAATACCCTTTCGTGAAATATCACAGAAGGCATTCCAAATTCATCATATAATATCTCAATATCATGTGGCGAAAACCCTTGGAAATCGTTACATAAGGCTCTTATAACAGCTTCTTTTGCTGCATACAACTCTGCCAGTGCAAGCGCATCTTTATCTTTTAGATACATTTGTTCAACTGGGGTATATGATCTGTTCATTAACCGCTTATTTTTGAATACGTCTTTTGAAAAGCGACATATATCAATTACGCTTATCCCTATTCCAATAATCATTAGATACCACCCATAGCTAATATTTATGATTTTCCAACTCAAAACATTCCGAGTTTAAGATATTCTGTAGCAACTCGTATATATCTATTTTATAAACATTTGGAGGAGTGTCCATTGGCGAGCATACATACCCTACTGCAACGTGGCTTTGAAATACTTTGTGAAAATTTGCACTTAAGCTACTCTCAGAATTAATCACGCTAAAAGAAGATAAGGGCATGTGCAGCCCTTTCCCTTTAAATTTTATAAAGCTTTCTTTTTTTGTCCAGACTTCGTAAAATCGAAACACATCTTCTGTTGTATCTATGTATGCAATCTCATCTTGAGTGAAAAACCTTTCCGCTATTTTAGGACTGATAAGCTTGATAATCTCTATGTCAACTCCAACAGGTTCGTTTGAAATAGCACAGGCTACATAATTCCCAGTATGAGATATATTGAAATGAATATTTGGTCTATCAGCAAGGCACGGTTTACCGTTCTCAGTGGATGAAAATGTGAGGTGATTATTGAAAAGTCCAGTATGGCTGCAAATTTCATATCGAGTTAAAATATCACCCAACAAACAATTTCGTGCATCTTGGAAAGAGCGATATTTGTTTATACGGCCTTGTTTTTCAGCGGTCACAAGAGGTAACAATATATTAAATTCTTCTTGATTAAGTTCTGGAATTATTTCAAGAATAACGACTTTTAACATGATGATGCCCCCAGGGTAATAGTGCAGTTCGCTACGGTAGAATTCGTTCAATTTCACAGTATGGCGATACCCCGAAATGAGAATACTTAACAGTTTGCGCCATACCATGCAATTTGGCATAACCATAGTGGGGTTATGACTATTAACTTAACTCTTCAACAATGTGATTTATTACATCTAATTCATTACTTTTTACATCTCGAAGCAGTATTTTATACTCTTCAAATCTATCTTTTGAATTTTCAAAGTTCAAATTATATTTTAACACTTTGTTTACAAGTGTAATAGTAGTTTTTATTAATTGTTTTGTGGTTTTTAGCAAATCCTTATTTTTTATAAGTCCGTTGTCTAAAAGATACTTCACTTTATAATTAAGAGCATTTTTATGGTCATGAAGCAAAAAAATCTGTCTGTGATCTATGTGTTTTTTACTTTCCAAGCTTCTTAATATATATTTTTCTAATACATCATATATTTTTACATTATAGTAAATTTCAACTTCATTAAGTGTTGTTTCAATTATTTTAGGTGTGTAGTTCAAATCATATTCTGTCTTATTTATATAAATCTGCATTTCATCAATAAATGCTTTTTTATCAAAGCTAAATATAAAATTGCTATCAAATTTGACAAAATTTAATTTTTCATATGAAGAAAAGTGATTAAAAATTCCCTTCGAATCCCAAGCCCCATCAAAAGCAACACTATTGTATGCTTTGTTAAGTTCTTCATATGTACAAGTAACTCGTTCATATTTGCCAGCATATAAATTATCAGACAAATAAATGAATTCACTATCATCGTCATATCCATAGATGAAGATATCATGGATTCTGTTCATATTAGAATAATTTATATATGTATTATCAACATGAAAGCAACAACAATAATTATTGTCTAAATAATATTTTATATAATCAATAATATTTATTTTATTATCAGACAAATATTGTCTTGGTACGCTGAAAGATTTTATTGGGGGACAAAAAATATTATCTGGAGAGAAATTACGAGTAGATGCAAAAAAAACGTTTTTCATATTCATAAAATCTGACAAAAGTATATTATTTTTATAATCATAAACTGATATTATGTTTAAAAAATTATGAATGAACCAATCAACACCATATTTGTAATTAAGTAGAATTGATATTGCATTTGAATAACCCGAATAAATTGTAATGATTGGCTCTGCTAAATTAACTATACTTTTCTTCATTATATACCCACCTTTCTGTTTTAGCTCAACCAAATTCAATCCAGTATCAGCTTTTTAAATTTAAACAATGTTTATAAATTTCGCTGTTTTATCATACTCTGTTGTTTACTACTGTTTGAATGAAGCATATCACAGATGCTTGCTTGGTTTTCACTTAAATTTTTTAATTGTGTCGCCTCCGGAAGCATTCTCAAAGTGAATCATATGAATGATTGTTCTAAATTTTCATGGATATACCTTCCAATGTTTTTGTTGGTGGTGGCAATCAAGCTAATTAAAATATCATAGAGTATTTAGTTGTCAGAGTTCGTTTTGATATGTATAAAGCAAAAGCATAAGCATAAGCTCATGGTTCACACATTTTAAACGGTGGAGCAAATAGCTTTTTCTTGATATACGCCCTGTTATATAATATACAATATCACGGTATGACCAATGCCATCACCGCTCAAGCGTGGAAGTCGGTTCTTGCGTCATAAAAATAAATTGAATAATTATCTGTTTTTGACTCTTCTTTTGAAGTGAAAAATTGCATTCTTTCTATAGTCCATATGACTGATTCTTTAGGGTTAATCAAGAATATTTTAACAGACCGCGGATAACTGATCACTGAATTTTTAATTATATTTAAAACATAAATAAAGACTTTCATATGAAATGGATTAAAAAAGAAAAAAGTATCAGCAGAATTTTCTAATTGGTATTTCATTGCATCAGCATTGATTATTTGAATTCGATTGTCCATGATTTTGTGTTTATCATTAAAACTTTTCACATTATCTATGGCAATATCATACATGTCAGAATTAATTTCTATCCCAGTTGCTTTTTTACAACCATTTAACGCAGCCATAAACAATACACGACCTTTGCCACACCCATAGTCTATGAGATGATTATTTTCTGTAAATTTATATTTCCGAAATATTTTCCTCAGATTACGATAAGGTGTCGGTTTATAACCAAAATTAATCATACGTCTATCAAATTCTTGCTCACGGCATGTTTCTATACCATATTTATAATCATAAATTAAATCTATTAATTTGTCTGCATAATTTATTTTCATATAAAATTCATCCCCCAAAATTTGAAATTAATATCGCATTAGGAAATGCTGTGCTTAACATTGCTTGCGTATCGTCATTTCTGCCCGTACTATAAAATTCATACTTTAATATTGTATGCTTATCCGCAATAAAATCTAGCATCTTTTCCTCAACTTTCCGACCTAAAGCACGACAAGATAAACTAAAAAGAGTTAAACAAGTGCCATATATTTCGAACGCACCAACAATCCCCAAATCAGAAAAACAATCGGATAATGATATTGAATATAGTGATGTATTTTCCATCTCAACTCTCTTTTTGATATCTTCCACCGTTAATCTTTTTCCATTTGTGCGTCTGTTCGTCCTCTGTGTAAGTTCAGATATACGGTTATATTCAATTAGTTTAATCTCATGAATTTTCAATACAATTTTAAGAGCTTTTATGTAGTCTGCATCATCTTCATATTGAGATTTTAACACTTCACGAGATTTGTTAGTCCGATATGTTTGATTACGCTTTTCAATGTCGGTAATTTCAATATTATTTTTAAGATTAAAACAAGAAAACTGTCCATAATCCATATCACGTTTATATAGAACAGTAGTAACTTCCGGTAGGGTAGATTTTACCGCTTCGATTTCATATAAAGAGTCATCGATAAATACAATGCTATCCAAGCCAATGTTTAATGCATTTGCAATTTTTTTTATATTGTACGGTTTAATGTTCCAGTTTACCTGAAAACAAGCAATATGCTCTTCTTTTAAAATCATTTCAGTATGATTATTGAACATAGTCATAACATCCACGAAATCGTTTCTGCTACAAACCGCAAGGATTACGCCACGATAATACAACGATAAAACAAATCGTTGAAAATCTTGATATTCTCGTCCCAAACCGCCACTACTAAGGCTGACATTTTCTATTCCGACTTCAGATATTAAACCTCCCCAAAGTACATTATCGCAGTCCAGTACGAGGCATTTTTTTGTAATATTTTTATTAATCAAATAATGCTTGTGTATTTCATAAACGGCAGCTTCAATTAAAGTTTTAGAATAAAGAGAATTCCAACGATATTTGCCTTTTATGTCATAAGCGTTGGCAATACCTACTTTAGCAATTAGCTGTTTTAAATCCACAAACGAAACTTCTTTCTTAAGCGTCTCGAATAATTCAATATTTATTTTTTCAACAAAACCGTCATTAAAAAAAACATGACCAATAGACACATGAGTTCGGTCATAATAGTCCTCAAACAAAACCCATAAAATCTTTGCTTTTGAAATGCATGAAATATCATCGAATATATTTTTTTGTAACATAACGGCATCACCAACCGATTTCGTTGTAGGTGTGCAAAAGGCAGAAAACAATAATTCAAAATTTAGCCAAACAATAATCAGTTCGGAAGCCGAAAGCGATTCCTTATGTTCCGTCAAATTATATTCTTCAAGCGGAATAGGAAAGATTTTAGAATAAACGTTGTTGGAGTCAAAAAATTTTTTTACCATTAAAGGGACAAAGAATGGATCAAAAGAAATATTCGAAATGACAGCGATATTAACTGTATCAAGCAAATTGTTATTTTTTGGTTTATTTGCGTAATCAAATAATTTTTTGTTTTCCATCGTAATCTCTCAATAACTCTCTAGTAAACTAAACAATTTTTTGTACGTATTAAATTTATCTATTAATAAGTCTTCGTCATTAAACTCAAATTCATATTCTTCTTCTAACATTACGACAAGTTGTATTGCTGATATTGAGGACATACCGTATATAGCAAAATCCTCGTTCTCATCTATATTTTTTACAAATTCCACGTCTATATTTAATATACTGGATATCATTTCGTAAACGTTGTTTTTATCAATTTTCATTTACTCTCTCCCTGTATATGCTATTATTAGTACTAATTTCGATTAAAAAAGATGTGTTATTTGCGAACTAAATGGCTGAGTAACTTATGCTGACACCGGTTTAATTCGGAATGAGAAGTAGTTGTTTTTTAGGACTACTTTTCTTTAGAGAAAGAATCCAAAAACAACCCCGCCTAAGCCAGTGATACTGCGGGCTAGACGGGGTTTTAGATTTGCCTAAAGTTGTTGTTACGCGAAAGATTTTTTTGACTGCGAAAAAT
>WQZK01000064.1 GCA_009780765.1 Defluviitaleaceae bacterium | reverse complement strand
TTGTTCTTGAAGATTAGTGGTTTTAAAATTTTCCATATTGGTTCTTTAAGGGCATATCTGATTATTGGGTATAAAACTTTCCATAATACAAGACGCCCAGTTACTTTTATATTTAGTGCGATTCTTTGTTTTTCAAAATCGCCTGCAATATCAAAATTAAGAGGGATGTAAGCTGATACAATACCTAGAGCCCCAAGGAACATGCCAGTTTTATCCGGTGTTTCAAAGCCAACAATACCTGTAATTATTAGTTTTTTTGGCTTATTTTTTAGCCCAAGTTTTTTCAAAAATTCGAGAGTAAGCTTAATTATCTCGTTTCTATCGGGATGATTTTTGAAATAGCTTATTTGATTTATCGTACCTTGAATTTTTTTAAGAATCCCGCTTCGGCTATCACCCGATTGCAATTTTTTGAAAACTGTGTTTACTATACTTTCTTCTTCATCTTGCTCTTCTTCCGAAGTGGAGTTTTCTTGAGCTTCTTCACCTTCTACTTTCTTTTTTTTCTTTATGCCAAAAATTCTAAAATAAGAACCATCAGTAGTTTTATAATACTGGATAATTCTAAAAAAACCAGAAGCGTAGATACTTGTTTCATAATCTTTATTTTCTATATTAGACGAAATTTTATACTTAAGTGGATAAAGCAAAATAAAAGCAATAAGCGGCAATAGCAAAACTACGGCTACAAACGCAAGCACATAAAGTATAAATTTCAAAATAAATTTAATAATTTTCATGAAACACCTCGCTTTAACCTCTTAAATACTATATGAGAAGCCGCCATTATGCAAAGAAGTGTAAATACAAACATAATCATTATAAAAATAAATATGTTTATAAAAAACTGTAGCGGCAAAATGTTTATCATTAAATCAAACCTTGGGTCTAACAGCCATAAATCATTTGAAAACAGTATTTCGTGGAAGATTGTAAAAGCCCTGTCAAAGCTTGAAAATATTAAAGCCCCTAAGATGATTAGCCCGCCAAAAAATATGGGAATGCCCAAACGATAGCAGTTTAAAAACTCTTTTATGGCCTTTTTCTTGTATATTATCAAGATAGGTACAAGAGTTATTATATATATAAGTATACAAATATTTCTTATAAGATGCCCAGCGTCGTAAAGGTCTTTAACATCTATCATGTGATATTTTTCGCGTTCACTAAAAAACTCCCTTGTTTCGCCATGTATATTAACTTCTACAACCAAATCTTCACGCCTGCCACGCATGTAGTCAAGAAGTACGCTAGTAACGCTGTCAAGCTCTTCTTCAGTGATATTTACAAACTCATGCGAATTATTTCTGCCAAATTCAAACCTATAAAATATACGGCTAAATGTTGCAATTTCTACAGAAGTAAGCAAAACAACAATTATAAGACTAATTAAATTTAAAATCGAAAACGCTCTTAAAATTATTTTACTCATTTGCAGAAGCTTTTAAAGCACAGTTTATAACGTGCTCGGCAAGAACGGCTGTTGTAACAAGCCCAACACCACCAGGAACAGGAGTTATACCGCCAGCAATTTTAATACACTCATCAAAATCAACATCGCCACAAACTTTGCCGTTTTCATCAACATTTATGCCAACATCAATGATAATAGCACCTTCTTTAACAAAATCTTTGGTGATAAAACCCTTTTTACCAACCGCAACAACAATAACATCTGCATCTTTGCACATTTTTTTAACATCTTTAGTTTTTATGTGGCAAATTGTAACCGTTGCTTCTTCGTTTAATAGTAAAAATGCAACGGGTCTGCCAACAACAGTGCTTGCACCAATAACAACTGCATCTTTGCCAGAAAGCTCTATGTTATAATGGTCTAAAATACGCATAACCGATTCGGCCGTGCAAGGCACGTTTGTAGATGGCTCACAAAAAATCTTGCACATACCAATTTCGCCAATGCTTAGTGGGTTTGTACCGTCAACATCTTTCCTTGGTTCTATCAAGTAATTTAAATCCCAAGATTGTAAGTGTTTTGGTAGAGGTTGCAAAATAATAATGCCGTGAACGCTATCGTCATGATTAATATCTTTAACATTTTGATAAAACTCTTCTTTAGAAATATCTTCAGGGTAAGCATAGCTCTTGCATAAAATACCAACCCTTTCAAGCTTTTTCATCATGCTTTTTTCATAACTTAAGCTGTCTTTTTTTTCACCAGCACGAACTATCGCCAACGTTGGTGTTATACCTATCTCTAATAGTTCTGCTACATTTGTTTTTTGCTCTTCCTCCATATTTTTAACAAGTAAAGCCGTATCCATAACAATTGCCATATAAATCCCTCACTTTATTAATTTTTATTATTAGTATATAAAACATTGCCTTGAAGCCTGCAAGAGCCCAAAAATCGCATAGATTTGCTAGGAACACCAACAAGGTCTTGTTTATTTATATATAATTGCAATTTAATGCCGGTAACATCTACAAGCAATTTATAAATAATTTCACCTGTGGCACTGTTTGTAATTTCTTTAAAATCTTCTATGGTGCCGAGTAATGAATAAGTAAAAGCATTTTCATCTTCTGGCATAAAATAGCTTTCTATAACGGTGAGAAAATCCTCCTCGTGAAGTCTTTCACGTATAAGCTCTGTTGTTTCCTCTTCATAGCTTTTAAGAAGCTCTTCAGCTAATAAATCACCACTTTTGAGCCTGTTTATTAAGTGCTTTACATAGTCTTCTTCTATTTTTTGCAACTCGTCGCTAAGTTCGTTTTTAAATGTTGGCAATACAACCGTGCCATCTATAGAAAGTGCCGAAACATTAACCATTTTTTCTTTATTAAATATTTTATCTTCTTGGCCATGTGCAATAAATGCTTCTTTATTAGACTTAAAAGCAACCTCTTCTTGAAGCAAAAAAGTTAATTCGCTTTCAAAATTTTCTTCTTGGTAATATATCATAATGCTTTGGTCTTCAAAGCTTTCATCAAAATCAACATCATACTTAAGGCAATTAGTGTTATGAGTGCTTACTGCATATGGAATGATGTCAATACCCTCATAATCTTCTGTTTCATGGGTGATATTGCCTTTAATCATGATGCCAATACCATCGCCGCACATTCTTAAAGCTTCCATGTAAGTTTTGCCGGTATGTTGATTGTCTACAAATTTTTTATTAGAACCTTCGATTATCTGTTTTTTTGCATGTTTTGAAGTCATGCTATCTGGGGTACTAAAACCAACTGCTCTAAAATAAATGTTCATAATATACCTATATCCCTCCTTTTTGGGATTATTACTTTATTACTGTTTCTCCGCCCATATATGGCACTAAAACTTTTGGAATGGTTACTGTACCATCTTCATTTTGAAAATTTTCAAGTATGGCTGCCACGGTTCTGCCTAAAGGAATTCCTGAGCCGTTAAGCGTATGCACATATTGAGCTTTATCTTTAGGCGAATTTTTAAATTTAATATCTGCACGCCTTGCCTGATACCCCTCGAAATTAGTGCAGCTAGAAATTTCTACATACCGCAAATAGCTTGGCATCCAAAATTCTATATCATAAGTCATGGCAGCTGAGAAACCCATGTCGCCCGAGCAGAGGCAAACAATACGATAAGGAAGCTCTAACATTTGCAATAATTTTTCAACCTCTAAAACCATAGATTCAAGCTCGCTGTAAGAAGTTTCAGGGCTTGCATATTTTACAAGCTCAACTTTTTGAAATTGGTGTTGCCTTATAAGTCCACGAGTATCACGCCCCGCAGAACCCGCCTCTCTTCTAAAACAAGAAGAATAAGCACAATATTTTATAGGCAAGCGGCTACCATCTAAAATTTCTTCACGGTGGATATTAGTTATAGGCACCTCAGCTGTTGGAATTAAAAAATACTCCGAATTTTCGATCTTAAAGGCATCTTCTTCAAACTTGGGTAGCTGCCCCGTTCCAATCATACTTCTTCTATGAACAATTGTAGGGCCAAAAACTTCTGTATAACCATTTTTGCCATGATAATCTAAAAAGAAATTCATTAAAGCACGTTCAAGCCTTGCACCAAAGCCTTTGTAGAGCATAAATCTTGTACCTGTAACTTTACCTGCGGTTTCCGAATCTAAAATATCTAAATCACGCCCTAAATCCCAGTGCGGTTTTGGCTCGAAGTTAAAAACTCTAGGCTCACCCCACTTTTTAATTTCCTCGTTTTCACTTTCGTCTTTACCATCTTTAACCAAATCGCTTGGTGTATTTGGGATACTTAAAAGTAAGTTTTCAATATTATCATCAATTTCTTTAATTTTTGCATCATACGTCTTAACTTTTTCAGAAATTTCTTTCATCTCTTCAAAAATTGCGGTAACGTCTTTGCCTTCTTTTTTAAGAATAGGAACTTGCTTAGAAACCGTGTTTTGGTGGGCTTTAAGCTCCTCGGCTTCACCTATAAGCTGGCGTCTTTTTTTATCTAGCTCTAAAAAGGCATCAATGCCATAATCTTCTCCACGTCTTACAAGTTTGCGTTTTATATCTTCAAAATTACCCCTTAAATCTTTAGCATCTAACATAGTGTAACCTCCATAGTAATATTTACTAATAGTATTTTAACATTTTTTAAAAATAAAATCAAGTTTTGATTGACTTCTTGTGGATTTTGATATATAATAATTTATGTTCGTAAATTTACCGTGATATTTCTACGAAGATATTGGGGATTTATATAATGTTTTAAAAAGCGGAGGTGAAAAGATTGGCTAACATTAAATCGGCTAAAAAAAGAATTAAAGTTATTGCTCGCAAAACTCTTAGAAACAAAATGATTAAATCAAAAACAAGAACTGAAATTAAAAAAGTATTTGTAGCAACAGAAGCGGGCGACAAAGCGGCAGCAACTACTGCACTTAGAAACGCTAACAAAACTATTGACAAGGCTTGCTCTAAAGGTGTTTTACACAAAAACAATGCTGCTAGAAAAAAATCAAGGCTTACAAAAATGGTTAATAAAATGAGTGCTTAATAAGTGCTACTTAACATAAATATCAGCCGTATAATAATTTATAGGGCTGCTTTTTATACGTAAAAATTTTAATTGCTGGTGATTGTATGAAATTTGGAGGTAAAAGTTTTCATTCGCTTAATCATTTTTTTAAAAATAAGTTTGGTTGTAAGGTTATAAAAATTTCTATAGATGGCGGATTTACTTGCCCTAATAGGGATGGAAGCTTGTCTTCAAAGGGCTGTATTTTTTGCAGCAAAGAAGGTTCTTCGGAGTTTGCATTTAGTAAGCTTTCTATCACCGAGCAGTTTGAAAAATATAAAGAGTTTATAAGCAGCAAATGGAAAAATGCAAAGTACATGCCTTATTTTCAAGCTTACACAAACACTTATGACACTGTGGAAAACCTAAGAAAAAAATACGAAGAGGTTTTAAATCTTCCTGAAATTGTTGGAATTTCTATAGCGACTAGGCCCGATTGTTTAGATAAAGATGTGCTAAATCTTTTAGAAGAAATATCTAAAAAAACATTTTTAATGGTAGAGCTTGGTTTTCAAACAAGTAACGAAAAAAGCATAAAATTTATAAATCGTTGTTATGAAAACGACGTTTATTTAGAAGCCGTTAAAAATTTAAAAAATATTGGTGCAAATGTTGTAACACACGTTATTTTGGGGCTTCCTCATGAAACACCAGAAGACATGAAAAATACAGTAGATTATGCCATAAACGCAGGCACAAACGGCATAAAACTTCATCTTTTGTATATTTTGAAAAACACTGTTTTGGGTGATATGTATGAAAGTGGAGAGTTTATGACGTTAGAATTTGAAGAATATATAAATTTGGTTATTGATATAATTGAAAAAGTGCCGAAAGATGTTGTAATTCATAGGCTTACGGGCGATGCGAAAAGGGACGAGCTTCTAGCTCCTATGTACACAATAAAAAAGTTTCATATATTAAATGCAATTGATGAAGAGTTTAAAAAGAGAAACTCGTATCAAGGGAAATGGAGGAGCAGTTAATTGGAAAACAAACAGGTTGAAAATAAGCTTATTTTGCTTTATTTGATTGATAAAATTGATATTCCGTTGTCTCACTCACAAATCTCACAATTTGCCCTTGGTGAGAGTATTATGAACTATTTTGAGCTACAAGAATGTCTTGGTGAGATGATAGAAAGCGATTATCTTGAAACCGCAACAGAAAACAACACAACAAGGCACACCTTAACCGAGCAAGGTCAGCAAACTTTAGAACTTTTTGAAACTCATATACCACTACATCTTAAAAATAAAATTAATAATTTTATTCTAGAGAACCGCAGAAGTATTAAAAGAGATTACGAAACAAGTGCAAATTACTTTAAAGACACCAATACGGGAGACTTTATTGTTAAATGCGGCCTTTATGAAGATGAAAAAATGATGATGGAAATTAACATTTCTGTTGTTTCTCGTGAACATGCAAAGCTTATATGTAGCAATTGGAAGCAAAACCTCGCAACACTTTATGGCGACATACTTTCAACGCTTATTACCAAGCCCGAGAAAAAAGAAGAGATTGAAGAATAAAATGATATGTATACAGATGGCTTTTGATGGAAACAATGTATTTGTAAATACATTATTTTTATCGGAGGCTATTTTTATGAACATATTACAAAAATTTAAAAACTTACTTAGAGCAGACAAAAGAATTATACTATTTTCATTAGCTATGGGATTTGTAATTACCTTAGGGGTTGCCGTATCTACAAAAATCTACTCAGATAGAATCCAGCAAAGTATAGCGGAAAAGGTTATACGTTTTCACGTTTTAGCGAACAGTAATTTGGAAGCTGACCAAGAGCTTAAGCTAAAAATTAGAGATGCAGTGTTAGCAGAATACGAAGGTATACTCAACACATCTGAAAACATAGCAGAAACTAGAAGCATAATTTTAGAAAATATGAATGGAATACAAGCCGTTGCGGAAGAAACCATAAAGCTTGCGGGGCGAAACTATTCTGTAGCAGTTAGCCTAGGAAGAAGCGTGTTTCCAACTGTTGAATATGAAAATATAAGACTTCCAGCGGGCGAATACGAAACCCTGAAAATAGTTGTTGGTGAAGGAGTAGGCGATAACTGGTGGTGCGTGATGTTTCCGCCACTATGCTTTGTGGATATTACAAGGGGCGTAATTTCAGATGAGGCTCTTGCAGAGCTTGAAGAAACTTTAACAGCAGAAGAATTTAAGCTTTTAACATCATCTGAAGATGTTGCGGTAGAAGTAAGATTTAGAATTGTTGAGTGGTGGCAAAATCGCAGGCATGCTTCTAATAATTCTGTTGTACTAAGGTAAAAAGTAAATTACTATAGACAGGCAACAAATAAACCAAGGTTCATAATATGTAGTATAACAAGGTCGCAAGACTTTTCCACAATCTAGGAGGATACTAACATGAATCATGGTCACAACTTTGCACCACCAGCACAAGACAACTCTATGCTTTTAATGATGCTTATGCTTTTCCCAAATCTTTTTGGTGGCATGGGCGGCGGAAAAGATAATATGTTATTTTTAATTTTGATGATGTCTATGTTAGGATAATCAACATAGGCGAAAGGCTAGGTATAAACCTAGTCTTTTTTTAATATATATAAACAAATTATATATAATAATATAGGAGGAAAACAACTTGAAAAACGAACAAAAATCACAAGTTTCTAACCTGATAACAGGAATATTAATTGCATATGCCATAACTGCTGTTGTGTTTATTGGCTACGCAATGCTTCTTACATACACAAACATGACAGAAAACAACATATCTTTAATTGTTACGATTACAAGCATAGCAGCGGCAATTGTAGCGGGGTTTGATGCGGCAAAAGGTGCAAAAAACCGTGGCTGGCTTTGGGGCATGATTGCGGGTGTTTTTTATGCTTTAATACTAATTTGTATTATGATTTGGATACAAAGAGCAGCAACGTTTGATTCAAGAACGCTTACTTTAATAGTATTGTCTATTGCAAGTGGAGGACTTGGCGGAGTTTTAGGAATTAACTTTAATAATAGGAAATAAGAAAGTTTTGTTATTTGTGTTTTCTAGTTTATGGGAAAACAATGAGTTAATTATATCGTCAAAAGAGTAGTAGCAAAACGAAAAAGAGATACACTTCTGTTCGCCATTAGACTTGTACTGAAATTAGAAATAACTCGGATATTGTCATTGCGAGCCTCGAAGAGGCGTGGCAATCCATGCTTTTTGTATTTTATTGGCGTTTACCTTTGTGCTCTGCCTTCGGCAGAGTGGCGAAGCCAGTCCAAGCAGTTTTCCTGCGGAAAACCGGTCAAAGACCGCTTTCGCAAAGCGAAAGTGCCAAGGCACAGCAAAACCACTAGAGATTGCTTCGGGTGCAACATGTACTAATCTCATAATGACTAGTACCCTCGCAATGACAATCAGAGGCTCGTTTTGCTACCACTCTATTGCGGCTTTGCCTCGCAATCTCAAGTGGAGCTAATTGATGAACATACAGATGGGATGGCGGCTCGGAGGCCGCCATGACGACTGAAGTTGGCTATATATACATTTCTAAAAAATATGGGGAAATTTGCAGAAAAAGCTTGCATCTTGTAAAGGCGTATGATATACTTTAAGCAGTGAGTTATAAGAAATAAAATATAGAGTAGGAGCGATTTTATATGAGGAAAACAAAAAAGCCTATAATTATAATGCCATTGCCTATTATGCCGTTTAGTGGAGATCCCGGTGGAGAATGGCCTCCTGATGACGGTGACTAGTATTAATAAAACACACTTCTCTCTCCGTCATTGCGAGGAGCGAAGCGACGAAGCAATCCATGCAAAAAACAAAATATAGAATTAGGAGCGACTTTTATGAGAAAAACAAAGAAGCCTATAATTGTAATGCCATTGCCTATT
>WQZK01000063.1 GCA_009780765.1 Defluviitaleaceae bacterium | reverse complement strand
TTGCAGAACTTAAGTGGTTTTCTATTGACAATTTGCCAGAAAATATTTCTCCGCCTGATAAACCTATGATGGAAGCTGTAGTCAGAAAATTAAAAAAGGTGTGATTTTATGAAGATTACATTTAAAAATCTAGGATTTTCATATAGTATAGATAGTATTATGATGTTTCAAAATCAAGAATTAAGCAATTTTTGGATGAGTAGCTTATTTCATTTTTTTCCTTCTCTTGATAGAGAAAAACTAAGCTCTTTAGATGCTTTAGAAAAAAAAGAATATTTAACAAGTACTTTAAAGCTTATTTACGATGAATTAGAGCCAGAATTTGCAGAAAAAATAGTTAAATATAATGATTACTTTAATCTCCATAAAAGCCAGATTGAAGATGCTTTTTCGGATGCTTTTGGCATCGATTGTAAAAATAATTTTAATGACATAGTTGGAAATATTACGCTAAACCCAATTTGTCCAAGATTTTTAGATAAAAGAGAATTTGATATTTTTTATTTAAATAGCGAGCGTGGTGCTTTAGGCATTGCTCTTCACGAAATTATACATTTTGTTTGGTTTGATGTATGGCAAAATTATTTTAAAGATAATAAAGAAGATTATGAAATACCGCATATAAAGTGGATTTTTAGTGAAATGGCAGTTTACCCTATAATGCGTAAAGATGCTAGACTTAGTGAAATTAACCCTTATTATGGTTCAAATGCGGCGGTATACCCATACTTTTATACTATGAAAATTGAGAACGAGCCTATTCTTGAAACATTGTACAAAATGTACTGCAATTCTAGCAATATTATAGAATTTATGGAGAGCGGATACACTTATTGCTTAAAGTACGAAAAGGAAATAAGAAACCAGATGGAGTAGACTTTATAAAAAAACGCCGACTTTATATTCGGCGTTTTTTTTGAAAGAAATATTTGTAACCTTGATTTGCAAGCTATTTTAAATTTTGAAGCCTCCTATTAACAACATCCCAATTTATATATTCCATAAAAGTTGCGATATAGCCCGCTTTATCTGTTCCGTAATCCATAAAATATGCATGCTCGTACATATCAAGAGCTAAAACAGGGTATGAATGTGGAATATTTCCTTCGTTATGTGCATCTAGCACAATGTTTCTAAAGCTTTCTGTGCGTTGGTCGTAAATTAAGCAAACCCAGCCTCTTGCCGAATTTGCACAAGCAGTAAAATCTTTATGCCATTTAGTAAAATCGCCAAAATATTTTGCAAGTGTGTTAATAGTTTCTTGTGAAGGTTGCGTTTGTGTATTTCCGATATTTTCAAAATATAATTCGTGCAATATCACGCCGCAAAGTGCAAATGTTTCAGCAACTTTTAATCCTCTAAAATGGCTGTATGTGGCGTTTGCTTTTGCTTCTTCGGGGTTTTGTTTTAAGACATCATCTATTTCGTTTAATTTGTTTATATAGCCATTATAAAGCGTTATATGGTTATCAAATGCTGGCTCGGATATAATTTTTGTATTGTAATTAAAATTTTTTGCCTCTAATTTCATATTTTTAACTCCTTGGGTTAATAATATTTTTTCATATTTTTATCATAATATTCTAAGACAGACTTTAACTTTACAGGAGGACAAGATGAAAAAAATAAAAATTTTAACAATGTTTGTTTTAAGTATTATTTTAACATATAGTTTCACAAATATAGTATTTTCAATGCCGCTTTCAGAAAAGGTGATAGTAATAGACGCAGGGCATGGTGGCTGGGACCCCGGAAAAGTTTCTGATGCAGGAAATCTTGAAAAAGACATAAATCTTCAAATAGCGGCTAAATTACAGGCATTTTTAGAGCTTTCTGATGCGAGTGTTCATGTTATTAGATTAGATGATACGGCTTTAGGCGATAGAAAAGTTTCCGACATGAGGGGGCGAGCAGAAATAATAAATAATTCCAAAGCAGATGTTTTAATAAGCATTCACCAAAATTCATACAAAACAGGAGATATAAAAGGGGTACAAACATTTTATTATCCAAAATCAGAAGAAAGTAAAGTTTTGGCAGAAAAAATTCAAAACACATTAAAGCAGGAATTAAACCAAGTAAATAATAGAGGAGCTAAGGCTGAAGATAGCTACTACATGCTTAAAAAAACCGAAATTCCTGCGGTTATAGTAGAGTGTGGATTTTTAAGTAATAAAGAAGAGGCTAATTTACTTTCAACAAGCGAATATCAAGAAAAGATAGCTTGGGGAATTTATAAAGGTATTTTAGATTATTTTGGAAAAAATTAAGGTAGACTTTTGTAGTAAAATGTGATAAAATACTTAGATAGTAAATTTATATTTTGCTAGGAGGGACATAAAGTGAAGAAAGAATATATCAAAACAGTAATTTTGATGGACTTCGCTTTCGTAGTTTATGTAATATTTTTTGTTTGGCTAAGCGGTATTGGTCCATTGGTGGCACAAGTTTGGCATAATGGCGGTTTTTCTTTTACTCTTTCTACTAGAGAGATTATAAGGCTTGTAGGAGGTATTATAGGGCTTGCTGCTTGCTTTGTTGTTTTAGGTATAAGAGGTAAAAACTACAAAAAGCAGAGAGTTAGGTAAACTAAAGGGCGGTTGATGTGTTTCAATTTTTAGAATTTAACGATTTAAAGGATAATGAAATAAAATTGGTTTTAAAAAGCCAAGACCAGCCCAACTATGAAAAAGGGATTTTACCAAGATACGGATTTTCTATAATTCGTATTAGTGATGGTAAAGATATGGGTGTAGTTTACTTTGCAGTAGATACTACACGTAGGCAATATCTTAAGGGGCATTTAAGTTATGGTATTTTTCCTTCATACTTGGGTAATAATTATGCAACGAAAGCGTGTAATCTTGTTAAGCATGTTGCTTTGGCACATGGATTTAAACGCTTGTTTATAGGCTCTTTGCATGATAATATTGCCTCGAGAAAAACGATAGAAAAATTAGGAGCTACTCCTGTTACTGTAGATGATGTTCATGACGATAAAATTTTGCAAGAATTGCAAAAAGAAAAAACGGATATGTATGTTTGGGATATTACAGTACAATAAAAATAGTCGTAAAAACTACGGTTTTACGGCTGTTTTTTTGTTATTTTAAAAAAAATATAAAAAAATTTATATTATGGGTTGACACATGATATTATTCGTGCTATAATATTGTCATGAAGAAAATATTATAGCACGAAATAAGGGAGGAGCATATATGGCATTTGCAGTTTCAGGAGCTTTGTTAGATGCATGCGTGCTAGGCACGTTATCGTCAGCCCCAGCATATGGGTACGAGCTTACACAGAGAACTCAAAACACATTAGGCGTATCAGAATCGGCGTTATACCCTGTTCTAAGGCGACTACTGAAAGATAATTTGCTTTCAAGTTATGATGAGCCACATGATGGCAGAAATCGAAGATACTATCAGCTAACAGAAAAAGGAATGATACTTTTTCAAACATACGTTGAAGATTGGCAAGTATTTAAGGCGAATATCGACACAATGATTTTTAGCAACAATCAAGGAGGACTAAACTTAGATGAATAGAATAGAATTTATGAATAGCTTACAATATAAACTTAGGCGACTACCTTACGAAGAAGTGCAAAACGCAATTAGTTATTATGAAGAATATTTTGATGAAGCGGGCACAGAAAACGAGGCACAAACCATTGTATCACTGGGTTCGCCAAGTGATGTAGCTTCAAAAATAATAGGTGAATATGCGATAACTGTAGCCGAGTTTAAGCCTGTGGAGAAAAAGAAAACTAACGTAATACTTGTAACAGTACTGGCGATATTTGCTTCACCTATCGCACTACCTATAGCGATAAGCATTTTGTTAATATTGTTTTCGGTTGGGCTTGTTATATTTTCACTATTTATTACAGGCGTTGCATCAATTATTGCAGGAATAGCAACTTTGTTTATGGGATTTTGGGCATTTTCGGATGGATTTGGAACAGGGTTATTTTACATTGGCTCAAGTGTGTTAATTATTGCAATAGGTGCATCAATAACACTTGGCACATTAAAGCTTGGAAAAACAACACTTCTTGGCTTACAAAGATGGATGGGCAAGCTATTAATTAGGAGGAGCAAATAATGAAGCAATTATGGAAAATTATCGGTATAGCAGCGGTAGCAGGTGCAGTTTTGCTAGGAGCAGGCTGGGCACTTGGTGCAAACACAGGTGGAGTATCTTGGAGCCGAAATGGTGGCTTTAGCATTGCTTCACAGAATTTATCTAACGTACGCTACACTAACTTAGAAGCATTTAACAATATTTCAATTAACGTATCAAGCATTAATGTACGAGTAGTACAGGCAAACTATTTTGGGTTTGAGGCTAATTACCGCGACAACTCAAATTTACGTTATTCATTTGAAAACGGTAATTTAACTGTAACTCAAGATGCATTTAATATTAGTCAAGTGAACATCATGGGCTTTGGCAGCTGGCAAAGTGAGGAAATTATAGTATCATTGCCACGAAATGCAACACTTGAAGATGTAGACATACGAGTAAGCAGTGGAAGGGTTATTATAGACCAACTAGACTGCGTTAATTTAACTGCAAGACTTAGCTCTGGAAATGCAACTATTAATAATATTACCGCTCAAAACGCAAATATTAATACAAGTAGTGGCAGGATTAGGCTTGAAACTATAGTAGTGGCAGATAGGCTTGATTTACAGGCAAGCTCTGGAAATATTGACATTACAAATGCAACAGCAGAAATTTTTGATATTAGAACAACTTCAGGCAGAATCGAAGGTACTAGAATAGTGTCGAACGGATTTAGTGCAGTAGCTGCCAGTGGCAACATTACAGTTGGCGGAGTATTTAACGGTCACACAACTGTTAGAGCTACATCGGGCAGAATAAGGCTTAATGTTGCCGGTTCTGAATCGAACTTTAATGTAGGTACATCAGTAAGCAGTGGAAATGTTAGGATAAATGGTGAGCGTGGCAGATCAAGCGTTATAAATAGCAATGCTACAAACCATATTGATGCACGTACAAGTAGCGGAAATATCAATATTGATTTTGATTTCTCAAGATAATATAATCAAAAATAGCCTATCTTATGATAGGCTTTATTTTATTGGTTAAAATTTTGCTTGCTTCTTCCCATATCAGATTATTAGAGAGTGACACTTTTTCGTTATTAGAGAGTGAAATTTGTTCTACAATTTCAAGAAATACTCCTAAATAATCTCTACCTGTTTTTAATGATAAAAAGAGTATATCGTTCCATGTCTTTGCACTTTCGTATGAAATTGATTTTTTAGCTTCATCTATCATTTTATTTATATCGTAAAAAAACCTTTTTTCGTATACATTAATCTCATTAGTTGTTATTTCAAGAATTGTATATGCAGCAGCAGGATTAAAGTCAAAAGGCAATCCACATGAGCCTGGGTTTATTATTAGTTTATTACCACAATGAGCATAACTCTGTAAATGATTATGTCCAAAAATGATAATATTAGCATTTATTTGATTGAATAGGCTTTTATTTTCATCATTATTAATAAATTTATTAAACTCCGTTAAATATTGTTCATGTGAAAATGATTCGGTTATCATTTTATTATAAAAATTTAAGCTCCCGAACTCTGTTTTATATAACGGTTTAGGGAATTTTGGAATATGAGTAGCGTAAATAATAATATCATGATTTATTTCTAAGAAAATCTCTTCATTTATAGCATTTAGAAAATTATATGCATTTAATGATAAATTCTTAATCACTTGTTGCTTGTTGCCCATTTGATTATAAAATGAATCCTGATTACCATTTGCTAATTTGGTTAAATAAGCTTCTTTGTTGCCTTTAATAATATAAGCGTTTTTAAGCTCCATTAAAAAGTGTACAACATCATTTGAAAAAGGCAGATCAAAGATATAATCACCTGTAAAAATAAATTTATCAACATTATTCATTAAAGCATCTTCAACTACTGCTACCAATGCAGGATAATTCCCATGTATATCGGAAATAATGGCTATTCGCATGGTCTTACTCCCTTATTAATCATGAAGCACTGCAAACCTTAACGTGCTCAGATACACTTTTCATAAACGTTGTGCCCTCATCGCTTTATGGGTCATATGTTACCGCTTAGCTTTTTTGGCAAGCTCAACATCTATAGAATTGCCCTTTATTTTAACAAATTTCATTTTGCTAAGTGCCTGCTTTGCATATTTTTCAGAAATATTTACAAACGTAAAATTATCATAAATATCAATAGGGCCAATCTCTTTTGTTGGAATTTTAACTTCGTTTGCCAAAGCTCCAACAATATCTTTTTTTCTAATTTTTTGTTTTTCGCCAATATTCATAAATACTCTAACCATTTTTTCGTCTTTAGAAGATTTTGATTTATCTCTAGAAAATTTAGATGTTTTTCTTTCTTCTTTATCTCTAAAATCTCTAAATTTGTCTTTTTCAAAGTCTATATCAACCTCATTTTCGTTATAAAGCTGCATGGTTAAAAGTGCTGCGGCTATATCTAGGCTCGTAATTTCTTCGGTTTCAACAATTTTTTTAACAATCTTCATGTACTTTGCCAAATTAGGGCTTTCCATAGTTTCTTTAATTTGTTCAACATATGCTTTAATTCTATTATCTTCAACATCTTTAACTGATGGAAGCGAGCCAAGTGCAATATTCGCCTTGGTGTAGGACATTATTTCACGAAGTTTAAACATCTCACGGTTTGTAACAAAAGTGTATGCCGTGCCACTTTTGCCTGCTCTTCCTGTTCTGCCAATTCTATGCACATATTGCTCATAATCTAGCGGAATATCGTAGTTTATAACAACATCAATATCATCAACATCTATCCCTCTAGCGGCAACATCAGTCGCAACCATAATCTGCAAAGTGTGGCTTCTAAATTTTTTCATAACCATATCTCTTTGGTGTTGTTTTAAATCGCCATGCAAAGCTTCGGCGAAATAGCCACGAGATTGAAGTTTTTCAACAAGCTCGTCAACTTTTCTTTTTGTGTTGCAAAAAATAAGCCCAAGTTCGGGGTCTTTAGCATCTATAAGCCTGCAAAGTGCCTCTATTTTATTAATTTCTCTAATTTGGAAATAAATTTGTTCTATAGTGTTAACCGTTAGCTCTTTTTTCTTAACCCTTATTTCCACAGGGTTGTTTTGATATTTGCGAGTTAATTCCAAAATTGCCTTTGGTATTGTGGCAGAAAATAAAACTGTTTGTCTATCATCCAAAACCCTAGAAAGAATTGTTTCTATATCCTCTCTAAAGCCCATATCTAGCATTTCGTCAGCTTCATCCAAAACAACCATGTTTACATTTTGCATTTTAAGGGTGCGGCGGTTAATATGGTCGATAACACGACCCGGTGTTCCAATAACAATTTGCACCCCTTTTTTTAGCATAAGTATTTGTTTTTCTATAGCTTGCCCACCATAAATAGGTAAAACTTTTACACCTTGCTTGTATTTTAGAAGTTTTCTAAATTCTTCTGAAACTTGCATGGCAAGTTCACGAGTAGGGCATAAAACTAAGGCTTGTAGAGCTTGGCTTTCTTCATCAATCTTTTCGATACAAGGGATTGCAAAAGCGGCGGTTTTGCCCGTTCCTGTTTGAGATTGACCCAAAACATCTTTTCCCGCCAAAATAGAAGAAATAGACTGTGCCTGTATGGGAGTTGCTGTTTCAAAGCCCATATCAGCCACGGCCTTAAGTATTTCTTCTGATAAGTTCATTTCATTAAAGTTTAAATTTTCCATTAAATTTCCTTTCGTATTAATTTCAAGTGAAATATTAAGTTTATATGAATAGCCTTTACTAAAAGCTGAATTATATTTATAATTATTTCATAGTCAAACAGCTTATATCATAACAATATATAAGGTGAATTGCAAGTGTTTTTAAAAAATGTTATAATAAATTAATGTTATAATTAAGAAAGAGTGATTTTATGGATGTAATTCAAGCTATAATTTTAGGGATAATTCAAGGGTTTACAGAGTTTTTGCCAGTATCAAGCTCGGGTCATTTAAGGCTTACACAAATGCTTTTTGGAATTACTGACGATGTTATGATTTTTGATATTGTTGTGCACGTTGGAACATTGGTGCCAGTATTTATTATTTTTTGGGGCGATATAAAAGAGCTTATTAAAAAGCCTTTTCAGAAGATGACTTATTTGCTTGTTGCTGCAACGATTCCAACGGTAGTATTTACGCTATTATTTTACGATAGAGTAAGCGTGCTTTTTGAAAATGCGGTGTTTTTAGCATTTGGGTTTACAACCACAGGTATTTTACTAATTTTAGCTGATAAGATGAGTAAAGGTAGAAAAACCGACAAAGAAATAACCTACAAAGATGCGGTTATTATAGGTTGTGTTCAAGGTTTAGGAATTGCACCTTCTATTTCAAGGTCTGGAAGCACTATAACGGCAGGTTTATCTCGTGGGCTTAATAAGAGTGCAGCGGCAAAGTTTTCGTTCTTAATGTCTATCCCTGCGATACTTGGTGGGCTTATTTATCATATTGTAGAAGTTGTAAATGGTAGTGCAGAGATTGAAGCGGTTGGAGCATTGCCACTTTTAGTTGGTTTTGTTACTGCCATGGTTTGTGGATATATTGCGATTAAGTTTTTTCTTAATCTTATTAGAAGGCAGAAATTACGTTATTTCTCGGTATACTTATTCATTTTGGCAAGCTTAATACTTTTTGATATTTTTATTACACAGAGATTTGTAGTTTAGGAGAAAAATATGTATAAATTACTAAAGACAGAAAGCCTTGCAAAAAGGGCAGAATTACACACAACACATGGCGTTATACAAACGCCTGTTTTTATGAATGTTGCAACCGTAGCGGCTATTAAAGGTGC
>WQZK01000062.1 GCA_009780765.1 Defluviitaleaceae bacterium | reverse complement strand
CCAAGTTGGTTATGAGTTAAACAGTCTTGCCTTCTGCAGAAGTCGTAAATTTTCATCGCTATGATGTTTTCCTCTATTACTTTTCTGTTATCTACAGCTCTAAACTCTTCTGTATTGTTTTGATTATTTAGTTCAAATGGTCCCATTTTAAATCCCCCTTATTATTGACTTCTTACTTGTCTTACTTTATATTATGATAGAAGTTTTATTTGGTTACTTGAAATTTTTTTGAAAATAGTTTATAATGGGTATATATATAGCAAACGTACCTGAAAAACGTGAATGGCAATTTTTCAAATTCAGCGGCTTCAGGCTGAATTTGAAAATGAAGACAATCACGATTTTGAAGTACGCTTGCTATAGCAAACGATAATGAACGGAGAGGTGGTATGTTAAAACTGACTGTAAGTTCAGATGGTGATTTTCGGACAATTAGTGAAGCATTGCTAGCTGTTCCTTACGAAGTGGAAGCAATAATTTATATTGCAGAAGGTACTTATGAAGAAAAGATTTTTTGTGAAAAAAAGAATATCATTTTGATTGGTGATAGTCCCGATAAAACTATTATCAGATGGGGTGATTATGCGAATAAACTGCATTCTGATGGACGTAAACTTGGGACATTTCGAAGTTATACTGCATTCTTTGGTGGAGAACAGATTAGAGTTTATAATCTATCAATTATAAATACTTCTGGTGATAACAGTGTTGCTGGTCAAGCTATTGCAGCTTATGTTGATGCAAAAATTGCGAAGTTTAATAACGTTCATTTTGATAGCTATCAAGATACTTTATTTTGTGCACCACTCCCCTGTGAAGAGAGGGAAATTGGCGGCTTCTTTGGTCCGAGGTTTCATTCAAAGCGCACAGCTAGTGTCCAGTTTTATGACGATTGTAGAATAACTGGAAATGTTGATTTTGTTTTTGGTGGTGCTGATGTGTTTTTCAGAAATTGTGAAATTATTTCAAAAACATTATATGCAGGCATAGTAGGTTATGTTGCTGCCCCTTCTGGAAAAGCTGATGGAATAGGCTTTGTTTTTGAAGCATGTAGTTTTATTAATCGCAACTGTGCTAAAGGTTCTGTTTATCTAGCACGTCCGTGGCGAGAAGAAGGCAAAGTTAAATTGATAAATTGTTATATAGATAACCATATTCATGAAGAGGGTTGGTCAGCATGGAATCCAGATGATAGCTTAGAGACCAATATGCGAACAACTTTTATTGAACATGAGTGTTATGGGCCAGGTGCTGATACATCAAGGCGTGTTAGCTGGGCGAAAAAACAATAATCAGCATGATTTTTTTGTGCATGAAATGCAAGGTATAGTTGCTTTTATTTTGATATAATTTATTGTAAAAGGAGGCATTCTTATCGATTTACTTAATAATATGAACGGTGCTTTGAGCTATATCGAAGTCCATCAGTATTTGGTTGGCATTGAGCAGACGGTTCAACCAGAGAAAATTCATGAGTTATCAGGAGTTCTAACGGAGCATACACTTTAGATTATTTACGAGCTAAGGTGTTTTTTAGATATAAACTTACGGTTAAATCAGATACTAAGCCAGGTCATATAAGTTTTGCTAAAAAAATAAAACCGCAATGTTTCAGCGGCTTTATCTTTTAACTTTAAGTGACTAATTCTCAAATGTAAGCTCCATAAGTGGTTTATGCTGTTGTGCACCATAAACATCTCTTTCACCTATTTGGCCTGATGCTATCGGTCTTACAATCGTGATTTTCAAAGCATTTGCTGGTGCAAAAGGTATTATGCCTAGCACATCTTCTTCTTTTATATTATATAAATTTGCAAAGGATTGCTTTGTTAAGATACCGGCGTTCGTAAAATTATCAAATGCTTGTTTATCATTGAATATAATATCGAATGTTATTTCATAGGGGCCTGCATTTTTACTTCTTATAACTTTTGCTATATCTGTTAGTTTCATATTTGAATTACCTCCACAGGGAAATATTCTAGTGGGTCGGCTTTTAGAAGAGCATAGATACTGAATTCGTATACGTCCCCACCATCGAAGTCTGATGGAGAGAAAGGGAAAGCTAGGTTTCCAGCTGTTGAAATTCGTCCTGCATAGCCGAAATGCAGCATTGTGGAGCGAGCGAAGCTACATAATGCCTGTGAAAGTTCTTTTGTTTTCGCTACAACATCTATAATGATAGCGATTTCTTCTGGTATAGATTTTTCAGCTGTTTTGAAAAGACTTGCACCGTTCGCTCCGTATAGTTTGAAGTCTAGGAAATAGTCTTCTTTTTTTAGGTCTGCAAAATTAGATTTTAGCTTTTCTCTTATACTTTCTATAATATTATCTAGTTCTTTTATCATTATAGGATCTGTAGTTGCTGCGAAAGATACTGTTCTTGTGCCTAATTTTCTTGCACCTTCTAATTTAACATAATAATCAGTAGGTACAAATTTAGTCCCACGGACAATTACTGTAGACTCAGTATTTTGCTCGAACGTTGTTTCACTTAAGTCTAAAATCCCACCTGGACCTGGAAGCTTTGTTGGGTCACTTTTTTCGTATAGTGTGTGTGCTGCAACTGATGTTGTTGTACACTTACGTTCTGTATTTAATGTTTTTAATTCAAAGTGGTCTTCCCTTAAAATTCCTAGCATACAATCTGAACCACTTCCAGGTGTTGCTGCTATTGCGGCACACTCTAGTATTTTTCCTAAATGAAGTGCAAGACCTGAATCGAATCCTTGTTTTATTGCCAAAGCTGCGAACACCACAGGATCATAAGCTCGTCCTGTTATGATTACTTGTGCACCTTCATCAAGTGCTTTTAATATTGGCTCTGGTCCCATTTGTGCTACTATATTTGAAGAAGCCGAAATTTCTTCTTCAGAAGGCATAGGAGCAGGGGATAAAGCAGCCAGCCTATTTCTTTTAAGTGCATTTAACACAGATTCATTATCAATATCTGAAGGGATAATTGCCATCTTGAATGATAGATTATTCTCTTTAGCGATTTCTTTTATAATATCAATATCTCTTTGTAGATGCTCTTTTGCACCACTACCACCTGCTGTTCCTATGATTACTGGAATATTTTTTTGTGCAGCTGCTTTTATGATGAATGTTAAATCACGCTTTGTGCCTGCTCTATCTACAAAACATTTGCCACTTCCTAAATAGTACGGACCTGGATCTGTGGAGCCAGCGTCCACAGCGATTACATCTGGATTTTCAGCCATACCTGCTTCAAATGAGCTTTCCGGGAAACCGTATCCTAAAATGGCTGTTGGAGATAATATTTTCATTTCTTTCATTGTCTACCGCCTATTAAAACACCATTACTTACTGCATAAATATCGTCTATAGCCATATTTATAGAAACTTCTCTATTTTCTATTTTTGCTCTATCTTTTAATTTTTCTGCATGGAATTCTTTTGTCTCAGCATCAAAAGGAAGGTTACCTGTTTCAAGAATTCTAACTGCTCCATCGTTATCTCTTGCTGGAAATAGCTTATCTGCATTATATTTACTAGGAGCGTAAGGAATGTCTATAATGCCTAATTCTATTGCTTTTATAGCTCCTATTAAAATGTCTCCTTCGCCTAGTTCTAATGCTTTGCTTAAGATGGCGTTCGTTTCTTTTTCTATTTGAAGAGCTTCTAGCTCCACTTCTTTTGTGTTTAATATAGATTGATCTTTTAGCATATTAACAACTTGTTTTGTAGCTAAAAGGCCGCCTGCATTTGCTTCTTTTGTAGGAATTCCCATAGCTTCATGTGGAGTTTTTACAATAACTTTTGTAGCTTTAGATAATGCTGCCGCAGTAGCACCTAAAGAAATTACACCATAAGCAGAGCTTTCGTTAGCTGGGAAACCTCCCATCCATTGGTGAAGAACAGTAGTTACTAAAACATCTCCATAACCTGCATTTTCAAGATATTGTTTAGTAAGGCGTTTTAGACTTTTAATTGCCGCAACGTCTTGAACTAAATTTCCACATTGACCGTAACCTGCCGTTATACATTTTGTACCTTGTTCAGCGGCAAGCAAAGCTTCTATTATTGCGACAGCATGTGATATACAAGGCGGAACTAAAGTTCCAGTTAAAGGACCAAAAGGTTCGCGATTTATGCGAATTCCCTTTTCTTCATAAAGTCCTATTAGTCTATCTATATATTGCCAATCATATAAAGTTTGTTCTAGTGGAATGCTTTTTGAATAAGGAATATTATAAGAAATCGCACCACCTTCATAAGAAGTAAAACCACCTGCTATTGTGATTTCTAATAAAAGCCTAGCATCTGGCGTGCCATGGCGAACTTGCACTGGACTTTTTACAGTAGAAGTTATTTTTCGGCAAACCGCAACCCCATGGTTAACAGCAGGGAAACCATTTAGCAGAGAACGGCCTTTTGCGATACTTTCGTCTATACCAACTTGTGCTTCTGTATACTTGTTATGACGAGTGTAGCTATCGATAGTTGATGGCAGAAGATCTGCATTACCGTTATCTTCTAAATATTTAAGTAACTCTAAATGCTCATCAGCAAGTGCAACACCTGCTCTTGGCTGAATTAGAGTTATCCCTTTTTTATCTGCTTCTTGTAATTTTTTTGAAAAGTTTTTTTCTTCTGGAATCGCTTTTTGGTAAGCAAAAGCTTCTTCTAAATCAACTCCGGCACCTGTTGGCCAACCCTCCAAAACCTCTTTTCGCAGAGAGTGTAGGTAATCTTCGTCCCATTTTTTATTTTCTAATTTTTTGTTTCCTAATCTGTGCTTCATATTTTCGTATCTCCTATATTTCTTTAAAATTTTCTTTCATCAGCTGTACAGCTAAATTGGGTTCTATACGGGATAGAAGACCCATTGCACACATGCAATTGCTTTCATCTAGTAAAAGTGTTGGCTTAAGTGGTTTTAGAAGCTCTGCATCTGATGGTGTATATATTGCTTTTTGTAATATTTTTTGGGGATTTCTTGCATTAATAATAGCACCGCCAGAGCCTATTATATATTTAATGCCCGTTAAATCTTTGCCTTCTTGCAAAAATGCTTCACCAGCTAAAGTCATTACTTTTTTCTTTGTGCCAACGTGCCTGTTAGTCGAAATTTTTATAGCTTCTGATGCTATAGCTTCGTCTATGGTATGGTATTTTTCAAAATCACCTGTTGGTAAAGTGCCTTTATATTCACGACAAATTCTTATCCATTTATGATAATCAGGTTCGTTTAATTGATACCCGCGGATCAAGTTTTCTGTCTCTGTTTGCTCAAGTAGCGCTTCCATAGAATATCGCATCCCTAAATCACCTTCTACTGTCCTTTTTGCATATGGTTCTTGAAGACCATTCATAAAGCAGTCGATAGTTTTTGGGCTTCCATCCGCTATAGAGTATACGTCTGTTGTAGCACCGCCTAGGTCGTATGCCATTATCTCACCAATATTTTTACCTAAGATTTCACATGCTTCTAAAACAGCTAGTGGTGTTGGAATTATTTCCATGTCCATAATTTTTTGGATACTATCTAACCCTTTTGCAGAAACTATATTTTCGATAAAAAGCTTTCGTATAACTTCTTTTACAGGCTCTATATTTAAAACACCAAACTCAGGCATTACATTTTCTGTGAAAACGACATTTTGACTAAGTATCTTAGCGACATCATCTTTTGCCGACTTATTTCCAGCAACTATAACGTGAAAATTACCAGAGATTTTAGAAACCATAGTAGCGTTGTGTAATAAAACTTCTTTATTTCCACCATCAATACCGCCAGATAAAAGTATAATATCTGGATTTTCAGATTCTATATTCTTAGCATCGTCTTCTGTTAGTTCATATGAATATGTCTTTATAACTTTGCCACCAGCGCTCGCAGAAGCCAAGCGAGATGCCTTTGCAGTTAAATCAGGCACAAGTCCCGAAGAAATTATTTTAAGACCACCAGCAGCAGAGCTTGCACAAAGTTTTTTTGCAAAGTGAATTTCTCCAGTTTGATCTTTCAACAATTCTAAGGCTTTGTTATAGCCGATAGTAACATCGTCTTCTATCGTAGTATATGATTTGGAAAAACCAATTATTTTACCTTTTTCTATGTCTACTGCTGTTAGTTTAGTATAAGTTGAGCCTATATCACAAAGTAGCACGTTGCGAGCCTTTGGGGCGTTTGTTTCGCAAGCCGCCCCTTGCATAGAATTTATCATTACTCTACTCCAAAGTCTTCTTTAAGATGTACAACTGATATTTGTGGGTCTGACCCAGGTGGATACACTCTATCGAAGCCCATTTTTTTATAACGTTCTTCTACCTCTTCAAAGTCAACCTTCCCGATTACTAAGTTGCCGCCTGCGTAAAGTTTGATCCCCTTAAGTCCCGCTTCATCACATTTATCTCTTAAGCCTTTACAGTCTATCTCTCCTTGACCATATAAAGAAGAAACGATAATAGCATCTGCCGCAGATTCTATAGCCGCTTCAACGAATTCTTTCTGAGTAACCATAACTCCTAAGTTTACTACTTTAAAGCCAGCATCAGTAAAAACGAAATTTAATATTTTATTGCCAACAGCATGAACATCTGCTCCTATAACACCCATAACTAATGTTATTTGTTTCATAATTTTTAAATGCTCCTTTCTTTAGATTGATTTTTAATTTTGATTTTTATTAATTTTTATTATAGTAACATTTTATCATATCATTGAATTTTTTACAACAATTTTTATAAATTTTTCATAAAAATAATTCTCTTGTACTTGAAAAATTTTAAAATATATGTTAAAATATTTGTATAAATTTTGGAGGGAATATTTTGAGTTTGAAAATTTTACAGAATAAAATTGATTGGAAGAAATTGGACTTAAGAGATAAGACAAAAGACTTTCTGAACTTTGTAGTAACACAGAGGTATGATGAAGATATACTCTATCTCGTGCTTTTCGGAAGTGAAATAAAGTGTAAAACGAATATAAGAAGCGATATAGATATTGCAGTTATATCAGAAGATCCTTTAGATGTAAAGAAAAGGGTAGTTTTACATGAAATTTTTGATGGCTTCGGGGAGTGGGTAGAATATCAACTAATATATACAACTATAGAAAATTTAAAAACAACACATAAATTAAATGTAAACTTTTCGATAAATAAAGGGGTGATTTTGTATGAACGAGAATAGCTATTATTCTCTGGCAAATAAAGATTTAATTGCAGCAGAACATATGTTTAAAGCAGAACTTTATAATCATGCAGCCAGATTATGTCAGCAATATTTAGAAAAAATTTTAAAAAATTATATTTTTCAAAATGGTGAAGAAGGAGATTATCTTCTCCTTTCAACACATAACTTGCCGAAAATTGCAAGCAGGATAGAAGAGCTTTTAAATATAAAATTTGAAAAAGATGATTTATATCACCTAAGGCTTTTAAAAGATTATTATTTCGATACAAATTACCCGGGTGATAATTTTTTAGAGTTAGATTATAAAATGGCTAAAGAAGCTTTAGATTTTTCAAAAAGCTTTAAAGAAAAATATGAAGAAGTTTTGAAATAAATATAGCAAACTTGCTATAACTCAATAGGAATATAGCAAGTGACATTCAAAAACGTGTCTGCCTTCATTTTTTATTCAATGGTTTGTGGCTGAATAAAAAATTTGCTGTACACGTTTTTTATTGTCGCTTACTGTACATTTCAGGAGGATGCTATGAATAAACAACAACTAGCTTCAAAAATATGGAAATAGACAAATAAAATGCGTTCCAAAATAGAGGCCAACGAATATAGCTAACGACAACGAAAAGCACGAACTAAGGCACTCGAAAAGCTATCACACTTTTCAAGATGAAGACGTAACCAATTCTTGATGTTAGCCGAATATTTTTCAATTTTGTTCAAATCAGGCGAATACTTGGGTAAGAAAATCACAAAAAAAGCCGTATTCTTCGGCTATATCATATATTCTTTCTTTTGGGTGATGACTTGCGTTGTCGATTATGATTATTGATTTTGTAGGATTTTTAAGTGAAGGTGCGAAAACATGTTCAAGCCAACCAGTAAACAAATCGCCATTCATATAGCCTTTAAAAGCAAATCCAGCCAAAAACACATTGTTTTGGTTGATAGCTCCTACAACACTTACCCTGCGATGACGACGTGTGCCAGGGACTGCACCATATACCCGCTTGCTCCTTTGTGAGTAGCCGTAGGTGCGGGAATAATGCTCCTCAAATCCTGTTTCATCTGCGTAGAACATTTCCATATCATCTGGGAGAGCGTTTAATTCTTCGATAAACTCTGTTCGTTGTTGCTCGTCTCGCTCAGAGTATGAGGTTGTCTTTTTTTACGTGTGATTCCAAGAAGGTCTTTTGCATAACGAATATTTCGTTCACTTGTACCAAAATAAATTCCTGCCTCAATATGAGTTGCAAGAGGATTTTCTTCACAATATTTACGTAATGCATCAAGGTCAATAGCTGGTTTTCTGTCAAGAGGACGTTTTTCGAGTGATCCTGTTTCTTCCTCAAGTTCCTTCCATTTCTTGAGGACATTATTTGATAAGCCAAACATCTTATTGACTTCAGTTTGTGTATAACCTTTTTTCAAAGCCTCTAGGGCTTTTTGTCGGTAAACTACTGGATATGCCATATGCCATATGCTATATCTTATCAGTTTTTTTCTTGTTTGTCAATGTCGTTGGCTATACCCCTGCAACCCCACTTGCGTAAACCGAAAAAAAATGATATAATAAAAGAATGAAAATGATAACAGAGTACCTACCAAAAGATTGGGAAAGAAAAGCGAAAGAGCTAGGAGTGATGAGCCGAAACAGCGGAGTGATAAGAAATGCTAAAAGTTTATTAAGATTAAATATGTTATATACGACTAATAACGGATCATTCCAAATGACGGCATTAGGCATGGCGATGACAGAAGGAAT
>WQZK01000061.1 GCA_009780765.1 Defluviitaleaceae bacterium | reverse complement strand
ATTAATTAAGGATGGAATAACTAAACCTTTTTAATGCACTTATGTGAAATCGCAGTTCGTTATATTTACCTGAAAAGCAACACCCTCAAAAAAATAAAAAAAGCCGCAACTTCTTTAGAGTTCTAATGATACCCTAAATATTACGGCTTCACTTTCAAAACTAGGAAAAAAGAAAAATCTTTTCCATCAGCCTTGGATTTAAGATGAAATTATCCTCACCAAAACCAAGCGTAAAAACACTAAAACCCCAAATCCATAAAAATCCTTGTGAATCGATTGCTCCTACAAAATCCCGACTTGTATATAAATAAGTAAAAATCACATCCGCAATCATTATCATATTCGGCTCAAGTGTATGTCCTCTATCACTTCCTAAGCCATTTTGAACATTGTTTCCCCAGCCCCATAAATTACCTTCGACATCAATTGCGATGGCGTAGTCTTCTTCCGCAACAATCTGCGTAAATCTCACATTGTTCGTATTAATCATTGTTGGGTTCATAGTTGTACGGTTTAATGTCCAGTTAATAATTCCTAATCCTGTTCTGCCATCTGTATTATCTCCCCAACTCCACAAATTACCTTCTGTATCGATTGCGATATTAACATAGCGTGTTGTCGCAATTGTTTTAAATTTTGTTGTACCCGTTAAAATCAGCGTTGGTCTGACTGTTGATCCCAAATCAGTTCCTTGGCCTGTCAAACCATGCGAATTACTTCCAAAGCCCCAAAGATTTCCTTCTCTATCAAGTGCAATTGTATGATTTACACCTAACGAAACATTTTGAAATCTAACATTTTCTGTATCGATTTTAGTCGGACTTAAGGTAGTTCCGCTATCTAAACCCAAACCTGTCATACCGGAAAAATTTGATCCCCAACTCCACAAATTACCTTCTGTATCAATTGCAATAACAAATTGCTGGAATACCCAACGTGTAAAAACCTGTTCGAATCTTGCGTTTCCTGTGTTAATAAGTGACGGCACAGGCGTAACTCCTTCTGAAGTTCCTTGCCCCGTAAAACCACCAGCATTTTGTCCCCAACTCCAAAGTCTTCCTTCTGTATCAATCGCAATAGCATTAGCAAACCCTGCAATTATCTGAACAAATCTCACAGTGCCCTGAGTGACAAGTGTCGGAATTAAAGTGTATCCCTCTGTGATACCTAAACCAGTTGAAGCAAACAAATTATCTCCCCAACTCCAAATACGGCCTTCTGTGTCAATCGCATAAGTAGAAACCATACCCACCGTAACATACTTAAATCTAGTCGAACCAGTATTAATCATCGTTGGCACCGTTGTAATTCCGATTTCCGTTCCTTGCCCTGTTCCGCCACCAAAATTAGCTCCCCAGCTCCATAAACGACCTTCTGTGTCTATTGCGACACTTTGACCAAAATTTACAGAAACAGATACAAAGCTAACCCAAACCGCAACCAACGTCACATCAGAATCTAGCAACCAATTACCCTCTAAAGAGAGCGGTGTTGAACCATTCTTCCAACCAGCAAACGTAAATCCTGTCCTAAACGGAATCGGCAAAACATAATTTTCGCCAAAAACCAGACTAATAGTAGTATTTCCTGTTAAATCACCACCTGCGACATCTAAAGTAATTTGATAAGTATTAGCCGTCCAATTGGCAACCAAAACCAAATTAGCAGGAACTAACCACTTACCTTCTTGATCAAAAATTTTTGAATCATTAAACCAGCCAACAAATGTATGGCCCACTCTAGTTGGTTCAGGCAAGTGATAACTTTCGCCAAAAACTACCGCCAATGTATCCTCTTGTAATGCATCACCACCATTTACTTCAAAAGTAAGTGTATAACTATTCGCTGACCAACTGGCAATCAAAGTGACATTTTCAATGATATTCCAGATTCCAGTTTGAGCAATTAAAGCTGAGCCATTAAACCAACCTTTAAAAGTAAAGCCCGTTTTTGTCGGCTCTGGTAAATTGTACTCTTGACCAAAATTTACAGTTAAGCTATTGTTATCTAATTCATTACCGCCATTAACATTAAACGAAACCACATATGAATTTGCACTCCAAGACGCAAATAAATCAATATCCGCATCGAATTCATCTTCAGGACTTAGTCTATATATTGAAGTTCCGCTACCATCTATATTAAGAAACCAGCCTAAAAAAGTATGTCCTTCTCGCTGCGGTTTAACAAGCAAAGTTTCCTCCCCGATAGTATGAGTAGTCGGTTGTTGTTCTATGAAGATGCCACTAAAAACCTCTCCTCCTAAATCTTTGTAATTTATTGCATATGTTTCCGGTGTTGAATTAAAACAACCTACAAGCAAAAATAAAAACAAAGTCGTGATAATCAAAACCGTAAGTTTACTTTTATACATTATATCCTTAATTCCCTTTCTTTTTTATATATGCTAATATTCTATCACATAATTGTCGAATTTTGTCGTTAAAAAATTATTTTTTAAGCTTAGCTAAAATTTCAGGAAATAAAAGCTTTTCAATCCGATAATAAAAAAGAGCTTATCCAGCCCTTTGCCTATATTAATAGAATTTTTAATTTGCTAATCAGTTGTAATTTTTCCATAATACGCCAGACCTAATTGAGTGCGATTAGTAATATTAAGTTTCTCCATAATCACAACAATATTATTACGCACTGTTCCTTCACTTAAAAAAAGATGATTAGCAATCTCTTTGTTAGTCAAACCTTGCGCCACTAATCTAGTGATATCCCTTTCTCTTTCTGTGAGTTCATCAAGACTAGGATTTGTTTCAGTAGCTAGTTTCTTTAACACATCAGCACCTAAAACACTTGTACCATCAATCATAATTCTAAGTTTACCAGCAATATCCGCAATCTTATCAGTTTTAATCAGATAACCATCCGCTCCTGCGGCTAAAGCTTGTTGGATATTTGGCTTATCATCAAAGGTTGTAAGCATCATAATCCGAATATTAGGAAACCTTTGTTTAATAAGCCGGGTCGCAGAAATTCCATCAACTCCAGGCATTCTTATATCCATTAAGACGATATCCGGAAGTTTTTCCTGACAAACTGTCAAAGCTTTAGAACCGTCACTAGCACAACCTACAACTTGAATATCTGTTTCCCTTGAAAGAGTTAACTCTAAACTTTTTAGAATTAACGGATCATCATCAACGATAACTAGTTTCATTCCTAAACCCCCTTTGATCGATTGGTATTACACAAATAACTCGGTAAACATCATCAGAATAAACCGATAAATTACCACCAATTGACGCAGCCCGATGTCTAAGATTACTCAAACCTCTACCCATAATCTCACTTTTTTTAGAGACACCGTCATTTTCAATACAGAATCTTATGATGTGTGGTGTTACATCTAAATTGACACTTGTTTTTGTTGCATTAGCGTGCCGGGCAACATTTGTCAGACATTCATTAAGACAAGCCTCAAGCATAACCCAAACATGAACTGGTACTTTTGTAGTATCGCCAAAAGCTTCAAATTCAACGTTAATCGGAAAGCGGATGCAGATGCTTTTTAAATGCTCAACTCCCAGTGTCACAGCAGTTGACATATTATGGACTGCTTCACGAATCTTATTAGCTCCCAAATCTAATCGATTAAGCGCTGCGTCATATAACTCTAACCCTTCCGGATTAGCATCAGCAAGCAAAGCTCTTGCGGTTTGAAGAGAGATATAAGCCGCTACGATTTCATGTCCGGCATTGTCATGGATATCTCTAGATATACGCGCTCTTTCCGCAACCGAAGTCATAGCTTCAACTTGGGAAAGTGCTGTAGTTAATCCATTTTGTAAATTTTCCAAATCATAATAACGTTCTGCGGATTGATCCCGAAGTTTAAACTTACTCTTTCTTTCTATTTCCCATAAACCTAGGAAAAAGCCACTTATCGCCGTAAAAAATAAAACTACTGCCAAGCTTGAGCTAAAAGCTGGAATCAAATAAAAAAGCGCAATTAAGGCTGGATAAAAGCCTAAAAACATTGCTTGGAATAAAGGTAAAGCTAAAGCATATGCCGAATACTCCCAGTAACTATGAATTAAAACACAGACAAATATATCGACAATAATTGTAGGTTTTAACTTTGGCATTCGTTGCCTTAAAAGCGACATGCCAATCAAAGTCAGTATCAGAAAAAAGCCTGCTATATCGCTGCTTCTTAACCAGAAAGCGAATAACAGACTAATTCCTAAAAGCTTACAGACTATAAAACATAGGGCGGGAGAAACATTTTTCATATAAGTCTTCTTTTGCCTCCAAATAACATAAATATAATTCCAAACATTATCATCATAACGACTGATAACCAAAACTGATTCGTTATACTATTATAGGTATTTAAATTTTCGATACCATTTGCGGCCCAATATGACGGGAAGATTGCTCCAACATAACGTAAGGCTGCTGGTAAAAGATTAGTTGGTATCATTAAGCCACCAAGCATTGCCATGGCTGTTAAAACAAGACTAAAACTCGTTAAACTGCTTTCTTTACTCTTAAACAATGAAGCCCAGGCAATAGCCATCGCTACCGAGGTGACAGTAAATAAGATATAAATTAAAATCAGAGCTATAGTAAAACTAAGATACCAATCATATAATACCATACCAATTAAACAGACAAGTGTAATTTGCATAGCAATCGGAATTGAATAAGCTAAAAGCTTTTGCGTAAGATAGTTTAACATTGTGATAGGCGCAACCATTATTCTTGTAAGTGTGCCTTCGATTCTCTCATTTAAAATGCCTTGCGCAGTTAAAAATGTACCACCCATAACAACAAAAGCCATTAAGTTAAAACCAATTTGTACTTCGCCTGACCACAAAGGACTCGCAAAAATTAAAACCAATGGTAAGATAAAAGTACATAACAATACGGCTTTATTCTGAAAACTCTTTTTAAGATCGTATTTGAAGATTATCAAACAGAACGCCTCCTTTTTGCGACAATAAAGACTGCGACTGCTAAAACGACTGTCATAATCGCCAGAATCGAAATATTAATCCAAGCCTGATTCATATCATCTAAAATAAAACCAGAATAATGAATGCCACGCCAAGCTAAAGATAAAGGTGTACCGCGTGTTTCCAAAAAATTCATTAATGCATTATCGCCAAGACTACCAATCATTACTCCCGAAAGAATCATAAATCCGAAACAGTAAATAAAACTAATTGCCGTAGCGGTTGAATACTTATTTGATAATAAAGCTGTTAAAGCTGCTAGTAATTGACTCATAATTGAGACAATTAAAAAGATTAATGCCGTTATCAGAGGATTACCCCAATAGACATTAAAGAACAAGGCTGTAACAATAATAATAATTAGTCCTTGGATTACGGAAAATACCCAACTAGCAAGAACCGCGCCTACAATGAAACTAGTACCTGATACCGGAGCTGCCTGAAGACGAAAGCGCATATCACCACGAAAATCTTTCATAAAGTAATGAAGCAATATTTGACCACAAAAGAATTGAAAAGCAATAAGCATGACTGCGGAAGCGCCAGTTGCGGCCAAATTATAACCATTTTCCATGTTTTCTTCCGATGCCACAATATTAAAGATTATAATTCCCAACGGCATTAGAGTAAACATTAATGGTCCAATAATATCCATCCAAGAACGCTTTGTATAATGCTTAAAGATTACTAGAAAGTTGTTCATTATGACACCTTCCCATCGTCACGCAGTTTCTTACCTGTTAATGTTAAGAACACATCTTCAAGATTAGCTTTAGCTTCTGAGAAGGATTTTACACCGCCATGACGAACAGCTACTTCCATAATCCTGTTAACATTACCACTATTGGCACCTGAAACAATTGTATAATCAGCGCCATTTTGCTTAACACTTTTCACACCAGCAATGGCTTTTAAATCTTCTTCCAAAGCTTTTGACGGCATAACTGCTGTTAAATAAACCGCATGCTCATGCTGGATAAGACTAACAAGTTTTTCTAAGGTCCCTTCAACGATAACTCTTCCTGAATCAACAATCGCAATTCGATCACTGATTGCTTGTACTTCTTCCATATAATGGGAAGTATAGATAACCGTTGTTCCTCTTTGGGCAATTCTTTTCACCGACTCAAGGATATGGTTGCGGGACTGGGGATCAATACCAACTGTCGGTTCATCCATAATTACCAATTTTGGTCGATGAACTAAAGCACAAGCAATATTTAATCTTCTTTGCATACCTCCTGAGAAAGCTCCTGGCTTTCTTTTGGCATGTTCTGAAAGTCCTACAAATTCTAAAACTTCTTTAACATTTGCGGTAAGTTCTACACCTTTAAGCCCATATAAACCGCCAAAATAACGTAGATTTGCTTCTGCAGTAAGTTCTTTAAAAACTGTTATTTCCTGAGTTACAAGTCCGATATTTCTTCTTACGCTTAAATTTTTAATATTTTGACGTTGGCCGAAAACCGTTATTTCTCCTGAATCAGCATTAATCAAACCACAAAGTGCTCTGATTGCAGTTGTCTTTCCTGCTCCGTTTGGTCCTAACAGACCTAAAATTTCACCCTCATAGACATTTAGATTCAAATGATCCAGAGCCGTTGTATCGTTATACCTTTTGACTAAATTATTCAAAGTTGCTAACATATAAATTCCTCCAAAAATTATTTTACGGCAATATTATATACTAGAATTGATTAGCGCAATAGTGACATTTGTCATCAATTAAGAAAAATAATCCGTTTCATCTATTTTTCTCTTTATCTTTAACTGCATACTTCCAGGAATTTCGTTTCACTTAATCTATAAAAGTTGAAATCTGTTTTTTGCTTCTTTGTATATATAGAAAGAAAATAATTTTTCTCTTCTGAAAAAAACAAATTTTCTTTTAAATCAAAAACACAAAATTTGTTTAAATAAGCTACTGATTCTCCTAAATATTTAATATACGCTTCCTTTTTGGTCCATATTTCCAAAAATCTTTGATTAGCCAAATCTTGATTCTGATAAATATAATTTTGTTCGGCTTTAGAAAAAAATCTTTTAGCAATCTTAACATTTCTAATCTCATTTTTTTCAACATCAATGCCAATCACTTCATCAGAAAAAGCCAAAACAATCATATTCTTAGAATGAGTTAAACTAAAATATAACTCATTGTAATCAGCAAAAAATGGTTTTCCGTTTTTATCTTTAGCGATTGAAAGTTCTTTAAAGTCAATATTCAGTAATTTACTAGCAATTTTTTTAAGTAAAACTTTTGAATATAAAAACTGCTTTTGTCGATTCAAAGATGCTATTTTGACAAAGTCCTGCTTTTCCGTTTCTGATAAATATAAAAACAAAATTTCTGGAATTGTTGTTTCTTCGATTTCTAAAATAATTATTGAATTAATATTCATAAGTAAAATTTATTTAACCTATGCCATTTTCTAAAGCTTTTAAAATTGTTGCACAATCTAAATTACTACCAAATATTTCCATATTTTTGATTGTTGCGGCTTGAATATCCGGACAATCAACCGAGCAAATATCAGTTCCAAATACGACTTTAAAATCACGATAAAAAGCATCTCTAGCCGTAGATTCACAACAAATATGCGTAACTGTTCCACAAATAATCAGTGTATCAATTGCCGAATTAGCTTTAATATTTCTTATAAATAATTCTAAATCGGTTTGATAAAAAGCACTGAAGCGATGCTTACGAACAACTTTCTCATCTGGATTTGGCTTTAAATCATCAATTACTTCTACACCTTTAGTTCCCTTACGCATACCAGCATTTTTTAAATGGGGAAATGCTACAATCTCTAAAGCGCATAAAGTTGGATCAGTTTCATGAATCGTATAAATAACCGGAATTTCAAGTTCGCGGCATTTAGCGATTAAACTCTTAATTTTCGGCACTTGTTTTTTAGCTTCCTTAACTTCCATAATTGCATTTTCTAAAACAAAATCATTTTGCATGTCAATAACAAGCAAAGCCGTTTTTTCTCTTTTTAGTGGCCATTTTAATTTATTTTTCATTATTTATCCCCTTATATTGTTTTTTTGGTCCTTTTCTGCTAATTAAACTAATTGATTTATTTGGACATCGGTTAACACAACGATGGCATAACGTACAAATACCTTTTGTTAGTAAACTACCATTTTCATGTGCAATGTTTTTTGTTCATTAGGAATTTCTATTTTCATTTTATAACAATATATATACTTAATATTGTGTATTAAACACGCGTATATGAGAGAATTTTTTTCTCAAATTTAACCCTAAAATCATAGTTTTATTTGCTTTATCTAGAACATTTTTTTCAAGCCCAAAAAAAATTAAAATAATTCTTGTTTTTACTAGATTTTAGTGTTATAATAACTTCATATTCTTAACAAGAATCAAGGTGAAAGATGAGCATCTTGGTAAGAGGAATAATCGCTTATTCCAGACTAAGACAGGAAAGATTAATTCAGATATAAATGCCAGTTTAAATATATGGCCAAAAGTAAACCCAAAGACGATGAAGTAATTCAAAATCTGAGGAATAGCGGTTTAACAACACCCATAAGATTACAAGTAACACTGTAATTTCTTATAAAGATAGGCATCAGCCCCGTAACGAAAATTTATTTTCGTTTTGTTCTCTTTAAGTAACAAAGCATTAGCTTTTAAAAAGTCTCTCATGATAAATGGTATATAACTTGAATGAATTGGATAAGCAATAATTATTGTATCTGCTTGATTAAATAACTCTGGATTAACTTCTACTTCAATATTAAAAATTTGGCAATTAATATTCTTTTCCTTAAAGCAGGCACAGATTTTATTTAACCGCAAATAAAGTATTACCTGTTCCGGAAAAATAGACAGCTAAAATGTTTTTCATATATCGATCCGTAATACAAAAGATAATTTTTTAAATATTGTCTTTGTATACAAGCCATTCGCCACTTCTATCTGCCCCCGCACGCATAACTACGCCTAAATGTTTTAATTTTTCAATGTTATTATAAATATTTCTTTCATTAATACCAATTTTTTCTGATAGCATTTTGATTGTAATTCTTGGGTTTT
>WQZK01000060.1 GCA_009780765.1 Defluviitaleaceae bacterium | reverse complement strand
AGGAATATTATCATGTTTACAAGGGCATATTGGAGAAGTTTGGGCAGATGATGAAGATGTGCCAACAGTTGCAAAGATTATTTCAGTAGGATTTTGTTATGTTGCAGGTGATGCAAATTCACCGCAAGCACGAGAACTTTTGCACCAGACTCCAAAAGAGTTTGAGTTACAAGTAAATAGTGAAACATGGCATAAAATTGTAGAAGAGGAGCTTGCAGATAGAATCTATAAATTTACACGCTTTCAATTTAAGAGAGACTCAAGTCTGTTTGGCAGAGCAAGGCTGCAGTCGTATATCCAAGCCCTGCCTAAAGGTTATGAGGTCAAACAAATAGATGAAGCAATGTTTAGATATTTACCAACGCTAGAGTGGGCAGATAACCATTGTTCACAATTTTCTTCTTTTGCAGAATTTCAAAAGTATGGCATTGGTTTTGTTGTGTTGTATGAGGGTACGCCAGTTTGTGCTGCTTCTCCATATGTGTATAGTGATGGAGCTATTGATATACAAATAGATACGGTAGAAAATCACCAACGTAAGGGAATTGCAACGGCTTGTGCCGCAAGTTTAATTTTAGAATGTCTACGCAGAGGAATATTTCCAAACTGGAGTGCAGATTGTGGCGAATCTTGTTATCTGGCAGAAAAGCTAGGATACCAGCTTGAAAAGAAATTTGTATCATATGCAATTATTGGATAAAAAATAAAGTTAATATCATTGTTAAACATAAAAATGCTATCAGATTTATTGACTGGTAGCATTTTTATGATTATATACTAAGTTCTACAAAAAGTGCCATTAGCCCATATATAATTAGTGCCAGCCCAGAAATAATATGGCTTAGAGCAATTGGGATTTTTTTTGTATATTTAGTTCTAGATAAATAAAATGAAAATGCTGAATATCCAAAATGTGCAAGTGCAACAGTGATAGGAATAATGAAAGATGAGTTTGGAAGAAAAATAAAGGTAATACCCATAGTTATCATCATTGCCTCGATACTCATTACTAACCCTACAAGTATAATTGCCTTGAGTGAAATATTTTTTTCTTCAATATTTTTTTTGTATTTTTTGATATGTTCAGATATAAAATAATACAAAATCGTCCAAAGTCCCAAAAAAATAAACGCAAATCCTACAATATAGTCTGGTTCAAATGGTATTAGCTCATAAATGCGACCTGTAATTAAAAATCCAAGAATACAAAGCACAAAAAGAAAGGTGTTAATTATAGCAAGGTATAAAAATTTACATCTTTTTTGCAAACCAAGCGAGAGTCCGATGAAAAACGCATCTACTGAAACAATAAGTCCAGAAATAACTGGCATAAACATAACGATTAATCTCCTCCTAGCACAGCTACAAGTAGTTGTATGTAGCTCTCATAATGTTATTGTATGTAACTTAGAGTTTGTGTGTTACGGCAAAGAAGCCTCGCAAAACAGGGCATTCATTTAGTGTAGATAATAAAAATGGGTTGACAAAGCGAAAATAGTCGTGTATACTGAATTAGTAGCATATTTTGCTATGTATTGCAATCTTATATAAATATAAGAACATTTCGGTAGGTGAGGCTACCACAGGGATACGGGTTACTGCCGCAAAATCGTGGAGACACGATGAGTTGGTCAACAGTCCATGTCGAATCAAGGCATGGAATAATGTAATTGCATTACGAATCGGAAAGAAGTCCGACGGCGTTAGCCGATTTTGCAAAGCAAAATTTCTGAACGAACCAGAAAGAAGTCTGGCGGCGTTAGCCGGTTTTGTGAAACAAAATTTCTGAGCCCTGTGAAGCTAAAGCTTGAAACGGTGAATGTAATATACTTCGGCTATAATTTTATAGGTGAGGTTATGTTTGTGAAGATATATCTTCTGTTTACCGTTAGAGATGGTGGCAGAAGTTTTTTTATTTTTTGGAGGTGGTAAACTTGGACCCGGAGGGTAGTTATAAACAATATATAAGTGATGATTTAAATAGAAATATGCTATTTCAAGGGTGCTTGGTTTTCCACGCCATGCATATATTGTGCTTTTATTATTTCTAATCATCGCTTAAAACTTAAGTGATGGAGGTATAAAGAAATGAGTAAAGAAAATAAAATCGAAAATTTTAATAAGGTTGTTTTAGAAAGCATTAAATCAAAAGATATGGCTTCTTTAAAAACGCTACTAAACAGTACGAGTGAAGTTGATATATTAGACATGATTGAGGAATTATCGCTTGAAAATCAGGCAATTGTATATCGTTTATTATCAAAAGAGAAAGCATTATTTATTTTTGAAAGACTCGACACAGTTAATCAAGAAAAGCTTATTCGCTCTTTTACTGAGGAAGTGGCAATAAGCATTATTGAGGAGCTTGAGCCAGATGAGCGTGTTAGGCTTTTGGATGAACTTCCGGCAACATTTACGAAAAAGATGTTGTTGGCTTTATCTCCTGACGAGCGCGAAATGACTAATTTGCTTATGGGATACAAATCAGAAACAGCAGGGCGTATTATGACGCCAGAATACGTGCGTGTTAGCAGAAGCCTAACAGTTTCAGATGCACTTGAAAAAATAAGAGAACTGGCAAAAGAAAAAGAAACAATTTATACAATTTATATAACAGACGATGCAAGAAAACTAGAGGGTGTAGTTTCTCTTAGAGATCTTTGGATTGCCGACCCAGCCAAAAAAGTTGAAAGTGTGATGCAGAAAGTTGTTGCTCATGTTTCAACTGATACCGACCAAGAAGAGGTAGCGAGGCTCTTACAACGCTTAAATCTGCTTGCGGTTCCAGTAGTTGATAAAGAAGACCGTTTGGTTGGCATAGTAACTGTAGATGATGCTATGGACGTTTTAGAAGAAGAAGCCACGGAAGATATTATGGATGCGGCTGGGCTTTTAGATGTGGCTGGTAAAGAAACAGACCGTAGCAGGGTTCTAACTAAAGGAAGCTTGCCAAGAATATGGCTTGTAAGGTTACCATTTTTACTAATAGCCCTTGTTGGCGGTATAGCCGCAGGATTTATTATTGAAGGTTTTGAAGAAGTGCTAGAAGCAGTGGTTGTTGTAGCATTTTTTATTCCAGTAATTTTAGATATGGGCGGCAGTATTGGTTCACAATCTTCAACTGTATTTGCTCGCGGTGTGGTTTTGGGGCATATTAGTGTAAAAAACTTTGCTAAGCCTTTTCTTAAAGAGTTAATGGTTGGTCTTACTATTGGTTTAATTTCAGGTGCATTAGCTGCTGTAGCTATATTAGTGTGGTTAGATTTTCCAATGCTTGCACTTGTTGTTGGTCTTGCTCTTACTTTAACGATGACGCTTGCTGCAACCCTTGGTTTTTTAACACCTTTTGTTACTATGAAACTTAAATTTGACCAAGCGGCCGCTTCTGCACCAATCATTACAACTGTAAAAGATATTACAGGGCTTTTTATCTATTTTGGGTTAGTTGCCATTTTTATGAACTCGTATCTTTATGCAGACTACGAGATTACAGGAATGTATGCAACCGTTGATGGTATTCATTTCTTTGTAGACATGGAAGAAGAAACAGCTACAGTTATAGGGATTGACGAGAATATAATTGATGTAGTTATCCCTAAAATAATTACTATTGGTGGAGAAGAGTTTGAGGTAATAGGTTTCCATGACGGAGTATTTAGAACTAACTTTAAAAGTACATCATTAGTAATTGATGACCATAATGTAGGGGTGAACTTTGTTCGCCCTGTACAATGTATGATTTCGTAAGTTGTATAAAATTTATATTGTAGGAGCGTTGAAAAAGTATTATGGACACTGGCTGTGAGATTGTAATTGGTGAAATAAATGATATAGATGAACTCGAAAAACTTTATGGTGATTTGAATGATTATTTAGAAATAAATGGAAATTATCCTGGTTGGCGTAAAGGAGTGTATCCCACGAGAGAAGATGCCGAAAAAGGCATTAAAGAAAAAGAGCTATTTAAACTTAAAATAGGGGACAAAATAGCGGGGGCGGTTATTTTAAGTCATAAGCAAGAAACAGTATATGCTCAAGCAATATGGGGAATAGAGGCACAGGGCAATCAAGTTATAGTTGTGCGTACGCTTGTAACACACCCCCATTTTATGAAACGAGGAGTTTCAAAAGAGTTGCTAAAATTTTCTCAAAAATATGCATTATCGCTGGGTTGCAAAGCTATTCGACTGGACGTATCAATTCAAAATGAACCCGCGATAGCATTGTATGAAAAATTTGGATACACCTGTGTCGGAACTGTAGACTTGGGGTTGCCTTACGAGCATTTGAAGTGGTTTAAGCTATATGAACTCATATTATGAGTATAATATAGGTGAAATGCAAAGTAGCTATGCACGGCGACTGTTATTTCCTACTTGTTTTTTAATAATACTTCAAGTTTCTCTAAGTTCCGCACAATATGAATATTTGCCCAATGCTTAGGCATCATATTGCGATATTTTGAAGTAGAATACCTACTATCCATAAGCAGGATAACTCCTGAATCTTCCTCTGTTCGAATAACTCTCCCAGCAGCTTGCAAAACTTTGTTCATGCCCGGAAAAGTATAGGCATAATCGTAGCCTTGATTATATTTTTGGTCAAAATATTCTTTAATCAGATTTTGCCGTAAAGTTATCTTCGGGATGCCAACACTTACAATGATAGAGCCAATTAGCCTTTCTCCTTTTAAATCAATACCCTCAGAAAAAATACCGCCTAATACAACAAATCCTACTAGAGTTTCAGAATTATCAGAGTCGAACTTAGTTAAAAACGCTATTCGTTCATCTTCAGTCATACTACTTTTTTGTAGTATTGTTTTAATATTAGGATATTTTTCGCAAAACAAGCCATGTACCTTGTGCATGTATTCGTAAGAAGGAAAAAAGCACATATAATTGCCTTTTTTATTACATACTACTGTATTAATAGCTTTAGAGATTGGCGTGTAGCTGCTTTCTCTGTCAGCATATTTTGTTGATATTCCTGAATGAATAATGGGTAATAGGCGGCTTGGGTCAAAAGGTGAGGGTAGGGATAATATTGCGTCTTCAATATGTCCTCCCAAAATTTCTTTATAGTACTGTAGCGGAGTTAGAGTTGCAGAAAAAATGATAGATGATTTGCCCATTTCCAGCTTATTGGCAATGATATTAGATGGGTTAAGGCAAAACAAAGTGATAGCAATGTCGCTACCGCTAATCTCTGATATAGAAGTATAATGCTCGTCGTACATCTCTGAAATCATCAAAAATTTTGTTGTATCAAAATATAAGTTTAAAATCTCATCCTGTATATCATGAGTGACATTCTTTTTTGAGGCGAGCCATTGTTCGGCTATTGTTATAAACTGAGTTAACAAATCCTTAAAATCTGTGTCTTGGCTTTTTTGTACATAGCTTTGAACCTGCTTATATTTCTTGCTTACATCTTTCATATACTCATTAATTTTCCTAAGAGTTTGTCGCATTTCTTTTGCTAATGGGTCTTTATCTCTAAGACGATTTAAGATATAACTAAAAGCCCCCTTACGTAAAGTTGAAGAATACATATCTCGCACTCGCTCCACTAAATTATGAGCTTCATCAATCAAGAATACATAATTCTTTTCGTCAGTTTTTTTATCATCACCAAAAAACCTATATAAGGATGCCACGGGGTCAAAAACATGGTTATAATCTCCTATAACAAGGTCACACCAAATGGTGGCATCTAAGGCAAGTTCATGAGGGCATACATCGTGCTTTTTTGCGTATTTTAGGGTTATATAGGGAGTTATGGTGTCTTGTTCTAGCATGTCCATCAAGGCATCGTTCACACGGTCGTAATGCCCTTTGGCATATAAGCAGTATTCGGGATTACAAATAAATACTTCATTTGGGCAAATCTTGTCTTTAGCTCTAAGAGTTATAGACTTAAATCGCAGCCCTTGTTTGGTCATCAAATTAATTGTATCTTCTGCAACAGTGCGAGTGATTGTTTTTGCTGTTAGATAAAATAATTTTTCTGCCTTGCCCTCCATCATCGCTTTGATGGCTGGAAAAATGGTAGACAAAGTTTTGCCAATGCCTGTAGGTGCAGAAACATATAGTTTTTTCTGTGCTGATATAGTGCGATACGTGGCAATTGCTAATTCACGCTGACCTTTTCGATAGGTTTCAAAAGGAAATACTGTCTTTGATATAGATTCATCTCGTAAAATTTTCCACTCTCTCTCGAAACGTAGCCACATGCTGTATTTGTTAATTAAATCATCAAAAAAACTTGTTAATTCGTCAGCAGTAAAATCCCACTCGTACTTTCTTGTTTCACCACTTTCTAGTTGGAAATAAGTTAGTTGTACTGATATTGTTTCAGGTGGATTTTCTAAATCTTTTAGATACATATAAGCATAGCACTTGCCCTGTGCCAAATGTTGTGGATGCTGTGTGTATATACGATCAAGGGGCAGGGTGGTTGTTTTTATCTCGTCTATGATAAAACTTCCATTAGCCTTAGTTATTATGCCATCAGAACGACCTTGTAATAAAACAGGAACACCATCAACCTCTATTTCGTGCTTGAGTGAAACCTCATGCTTATAATTTTCTCCAGAATCTATTTGATTTTTTTGAATTTGTCGATGAGCAACTCTTCCCTTGTGCATGGCAGAAGAATCGTTAAATCGGCCGTCTATATCTCCACAACGAAATATCAAATCTATGATTTTAGTAACAGATATTTTTATAGATTGCATTTTGTGCTCCTTTACGGTGTAATAAATTATCCGCAAACAACTAATACTAATTCCAACCAAACACTGGCATTTTACGAGCGAAGCCTCGACTGAGTCGGAGGCGTTCTGAGCGAAATAAAATCCAGATGTTTGTTGAGAATTAGTATAACGTGGTATCAAGCTGTGGATTTACTCACCATTTTAACACAAAACCTTTAATAAGTAAAGTTGTGTAAATGCTAAATAAAAGTATGTATGTACAAGGTGTACTTTTTTATTTGTAAAAATAGGTTGACAAAGCAAAAATAGTTGTGTATAATGGCTAGTAATAGGTATTATAATTAGAAAAACATTTCGGTAAGTGAGGTTACTACAGAGATATGTTTTGTGAGGAATGTATCTTCTATCATCGTTTTGGAAATGGTGGCAGAGGATTTTTTATTTGCTCGGAGGTGATAATGTGGACCTAGATGGTAGTTATAGTCGATGCTCAAATGGTGGTCTTAATAAAGATATAACTGTTTGCAAAGGTGTTTGGTTTTTCTATGTTCACATGTTCCTAGGGAAAGTGCCAACCTTTTAATTTGTACGCATGAAAACAGTTTTTATCAAAGGCAAAGAAGACCCTCGCCTCAAAAATTTGCTTGCAAATTTTAGGCGGCGGGGTGCATCTTTGTTTGGGCGGAAAGGGTTCAAACGGTAACCACTTAAACAAAGTTTAAGTGGTAGTGAGTCCCTCGCCCAAATACGGATATTTTTGAAAGAAATATCCGTAACCTTTATCCTTTATTAACCATCGTTTGAAATTAATCGATGGTTTTTTTGTTGCAAAAATAATATAAACAGAAAAGGTTGTGATGTTAGGGTTGGAAAACAAAATTACACTTTATGGTTTTAATAATCTAACTAAAACGCTAAGTTTTAATATTTACGATGTTTGTTATGCAAAAACAAAAAGAGAGCAGGAAGATTATATAAAATATATTGATGAACAGTATAATTCTGAACGCCTTACAAAAATTCTTTGCGATGTTACAGAAAAAATAGGAGCACATGTTTTAAATATATCTAAGCAGGACTATGAGCCGCAAGGTGCAAGTGTTAATGTTTTAATCACGGAAGAGCCTATCGAAGAAAATCTTATAGATGAATCTTGCAATAGAACATTTTGGAATAAGCAAAAAGAGAAAAATGAAGAAATTTTGGCTCACCTTGATAAAAGCCATTTATCGGTTCATACTTATCCAGAGTGCCATCCTGATAATTCTATTTCAACATTTCGTGTTGATATAGATGTTTCAACGTGCGGTAAAATATCTCCGCTAACAGTTCTTGATTATCTTATAGGCTCGTTCGACTCTGATATTATAACAATAGATTATAGAGTTAGAGGATTTACAAGAGATATAGATGGAAAAAAATTATTTAAAGACCATGATATGACTTCTATCCAAGACTATATTTGCAAAGATACGCTTTTAACATATGATGCGACAGACGTTAACGTGTATCAATACAATATGTTTCACACCAAGCTTTTAATTAAAGACATTAGTAATCTTAATAATTACGTTTTTAATCGTGATATTTATGAAATACCACCAAAAGAAAGGCTTGCGATAACAGAAAATCTTAGAAAAGAAATGATTGAAATTTATAGCGGTGTAAATATTTATTAAGGAGGTGCGTTTTTTGAAAAATAACCAACACAACGCACCAATTTATGAGGCTCTTTTGAAATATAAAGATTCGAGAGTTGTTCCTTTTGATGTGCCGGGGCATAAGCAAGGTAGGGGAGTTGCGGATATAACTGCTTTTTTGGGAGAAAAGTGTCTATCAATAGATGTTAATTCTATGAAGCCGCTTGACAACTTAATTCACCCAATTTCTGTTATTAAGGATGCGGAAATGCTTGCGGCAGAGGCCTTTTCGGCACAATCAGCCTTTTTTATTGTTGGAGGTACAAGCTCTGCGGTTCAAGCTATGATTTTGGCAACTTGTAAAAAGGGTGAAAAAATTATAATGCCTAGAAATGTGCATCGTTCGGCTATAAATGCACTCATTTTGTGCGGGGCAGAGCCTGTTTATGTAAATCCTGGTATAAATAAGCGGCTTGGGATTTCTCTTGGTATGTCTATAGAAAGTTTAAAAGATGCTATAGAAAAAAATCCAAAGGCAAAGGCCGTTTTTGTTAATAACCCAACGTATTACGGAATTTGCTCTAACCTTAGAGAAATAGTTAAATTAGCACACGCAAAAGGTATGAAGGTTTTGGTTGATGAGGCACACGGAACGCACTATTATTTTGGTAAAAACTTGCCGATAAGT
>WQZK01000059.1 GCA_009780765.1 Defluviitaleaceae bacterium | reverse complement strand
GAAGGCAACCGTGCCGCTCCGTTTGCCGCATACTCTGACGGAAAAATGGTCGGTTTTGCGATGATTGGTTATATGCACCCCAATGAAGAAGATGATGAGTATGGAATCTTTAGCGATGAGCCTGTTTATTATTTTTGGCGACTTTTTGTGGACAAAGAGCATCAAGGAAAGGGCTTTGGCAAAGAAATCCTCCGCCTTGCTATGGAAAAGGTAAAAGCAAAGTTTCTTGGTGATGCGAATTGGTGTTTTGCATCATATGTTCCTGAAAATATCGCTTCAAAGAGAACCTTCGCTGCATACGGCTTTATGGAAGATGGGCGTGTTATTGATGATGAAACGGTTTGTAAAATAGGTATATAACAGCCGTTTTCAGTAAACAACAAATGTATGCCACTTGCGGACAGACAAAAGACTTGTAGCGAAATTCAAAATTTTCGGTAAGAAACGAGCGTGAGGAGCGAAGTTTCGAGGCTAAAATATCAATATTGCTACAAGTCTAAAGCGGATACTTCCTACACGAAGTATCCGCTTCACAGTATATTTATTAACACTAACCAGCACTTAAGTTGTGGCTTTCGATTTAAACGACTTTAAAGTTTTTCTGTAAACTTAACAACTAAAACAGTCATATCATCTTTTATTTCGCCTTTTGAAAACTCTTTTGCCTTATTAAGCAAATAATCTGAAATTTCTGCGGGATTTTCTAAATATAAATTTTCTAAAGCTTCTATAATCCATTCTTCTTTGTTGATTTGTCCAAAAATTTCGGTAAGCCCATCAGTTAGCATGATAATTATATCGCCATCCCGAAGTTTTTTTGTTGTAATTTCGGTGTCTACTGTTGATAAAATTCCAATTGGCAAAGAATTTGATTTAATGCTTAAAACTTCGCCATCTCGAAGGATATAGGACGAAACGGCACCTATTTTAATAAACTCGGCATAGCCCGAATATAAGTCTATAGAGCATATGTCAAATGTTGCGAACGAATCTCTTGCAGATTTTAACACCAAAACTGAATTTATAATTTTTATAGCGGTTTCTTTATCGAATCCAGTTTGTATAAATTCTTCTAAAATTTCGATGGCTGCACGGCTCTCGTTTGCTGCTTTTTCGCCCGAACCCATTCCGTCGGAAAGTACCAAAACACTTTTGTCGCCTTGTATGTTCATTATAGAATAACTATCGCCCGAATCAGCGTATCCTTCTTTAGCTGCCATAGAAACGCCAGTTGTTATGCGGTATTTTCCGTCTTCTTTAAATTTTAGCCTGCAAACACTTTGATTTGCGCATTTAGCATCAGCCTTTTTCATTGTTCTACCAAGAATTGTATTTAAAACTGGTACAATATCCTTTGTGCAGGTAATTTTGTCATCACAATTATTCTTATTTATAATTACCTCATATTTATTTTCATTCGTTTCTAAAACGCTTATCGCAGAAAAATCTATTTTATCTTTTTTAAGTTCTGAAGTAATTCTATCTTCAAGACTTTTGTTAAAACTTGAAGAAAAATCAACCTCGTTTGATAAATTTTTTATAACGCTTGAAACTGCCAAAAGTTGTTCTGAAACAAGCTCGCGGCTTTCTGCAATTTTGTTGTGCCAGTAAAGATTGTTTTTATATATTTCAAACGTTCTGTTTATTTCATCGGCAAAGGTTTCTAAGTATTCGCAAGTATTGTAGTGTTCTTCTTTTAAATCACTTAATTTGATATATCCTTTTTTTTCGCAAATTTCTAGAAGTGCAAAACTTAGCTGGTATGACGAATAAAAATCTTCTTGCCAACATTTTTTTGAGTTTGGGCAGTTATCGCATATCTTTTCTAGCACATCGTCTATTATTTTTGAAACATCTTTTTGCATTAGCATTGTCTTTTTCTCTGAAATATCGCTAAAAGTTAAGCTAAGGTTTTTAAGAGCCGAAGAAAAGCCATCAAGTTTTTCGGTTGTTAGTTCTCTAATTTTTTCTAAGTAGGTTTCAGAATTTTTTGGTGCTGATTTTATAGTGCCAGTAATATTAGGAAAGTATTTTTCAGGTATAAAGAAAAATATTACAAGTGCAGGCAAAACGCTGTATAAAAGCCCTAAGTTTAATATGCCAGTATCAAGATATAAAGAGGTTATAAGTCCGCCAGCTAAGTATCCGCCCATTGTACCTATTTTTTTTGTGTCTTTCATAACTCCGCCAATGAGTCCCGCAATGCTTAGAATGCCCAAAAGCGAATAGTTAGAAAACCCCATAAGCGTTAAAATAAAGCCAAGCAAAACGCCGCTTGTTGCACCGTAAACCGCTCCGCCACTGTAGGCAACAATTAAAATTACGATAGACGAAAATAAAAATTTAAGTGATATGCTCCCTATGTAAATATCGGCAACACCGCAAATAATTGCACCAAGCACAAGGCTTAGGCTTATAAGGGTTTCGTTAGATAGGTCTTTAAAGCTAAATTTTTCAAATGTTTCTATTCCTGATTTTAGTATAAACGAGAGCGAAAACACTAAAACTCCTTCTAAAACAGCTAAAAACAAGAAATACGTGCTTTGATAAAAATACGCAAAAATCAAGCCGCATATTAGTGCAATTGTAGATGTTATCATGGCTGCAAATTTTCTATCAAGCTTTATAGAAAGCCCTTTTAAAATAACATCTATGATATATACTACTACTAATATAGCCATATATTTTAAGGTATATAGCCCTTCAAAACGAGTTATAATACCAATCCCTGTAAACACAAAGATTGAAAGCGTTTTAGAGGTTTTGCCCATAAAAAAAGTTAAATATGCTAGGGCTATGGGGTTCATAAACTGGAAAAGTGCAACTCTTCCAATAAAGAACCCCACTAAGCTTAATATAAACATAGGCAAACTTTTATTTTTTGTATGTATACGTCTAGTCGCTGTTCTCGATTTCGACTGATTCCTCCTCAAAACTGCTGGCTTCTCCATGGTTTAACGTCTCCTCTTTTGTAATTTCTTCAATTTCCTCTGTGGTATCTTTTGTAAGTAAATTAGAGTATATCATATGAGAAGCACAAATATTGTCAAAACTTGGAGCTTGTTTTGGTATTTCTACTTTTTTAGCTAATTCTAGTTCTAAGGCTTTAATTCTTTTTAAATACGCCTGTTCGACGCTCTTAATAGAGTTTTTTTCGGCTTCGAGTTTTTTTATCCGTTCGTTTAATAATTCAGATATTTTTGAAAAGTTTTGGCTTTCTTCTTTTGTTTGTTCTTTTTCCTGAATAACAGGTTGCGGCTCTTTTTTTTGAGGCGTAGGCACAAAAAAGAAATCGGAAACTAAATCGGGCATAAACTGAATATCCCATGGCTTTAATGAATCTACATAAACATCTCTAATGAAAAAGTTTTTTTCATCCATTTTTTTGTTGGAAATATAAATAGCTCTTGTAGGCTCTTTACAAAACTTTTGCTTAAATTGCTCTATATTTTTGAAAGTTAACCCGCCATCTTCTGAAACGGACATATATAGCTGATTATTAGCCACAAAAGTGATATAAATATTATTTTTAGCTATTGAAATTAAAGGCGTTTCGATATTTGGTGTTTCACAAATTATTTTTGGAGAGGTAAGCCCATTATTGGTTTGTGCTTTATAAATAAGTTGCGAAGAAAACATGGTTTTTACAATAGCGAGGCAATGAATACCATGTGTTGTTGTAAGAAAAACAGTATCTAGGATATTGGGGTTTGATGGATAAATGGAATTAAAATCGCCCCACCGTTCCTTAGTTATTTCTCTAAATCCGATATTATTTTCCCGATTTTTGTAAAATGAAATATATTGAGAATTAGACATTTCTTGAATATCGTAAAGGCTATTTTTATATTCTAAAAAAGTGTCTACTTCTTTGGATTGCTGCCATGTGCCGTTTTCAGACATGGGTTGAAGCACAAGCTTGTGGGTCTTATTTTCACTAGGAATATTATATAAGATACTCATTTGGTTTTTTGATAAAAATGGTTTAAATAATACATTTTTTACGGTATCGGATTGATTTTTTAAAACAATTCTTTGCGAAAAATCTTCTTGGCTTGCTTTTTTTGTGAGTAGCAATATATTTCCGTTAGCATCTTGGAAAAATATATAAATATCATCATTTTCAGTAATAGTTACAGTATAGTTTTTTTGTATTTCTTCATAGAGAATTTTTTCGCTTTGCCAAAAGCTTTTATATGCCCTATAACAAAGGTTTTTCTTGGTATCACGGTAAAAGCATATAAGCTTGCCACAAGAAAGCCGAACTATATAATTATTTTTCAATATAATCACCTCAAAAATATTTTATTTATAAATGTAACGTTTTATGTTATAATAAGCTCTATATGTATATAAGGGAGAAATTATTTTATGAAAATAAAAGAAATAGTAATAGTTTTTGTGATGGTTTTAATAGACCAACTTAGCAAATTTTTAGCAACAAGATATTTACAACCAATAAGAAGCACACAAATAATAAGAAATGTGCTTGATTTTACGTATGTTTTAAATGATGGTATGGCTTTTGGGCTGTTTCGCGGTGGTCGTTGGTTTTTTGTTATTGTAACCGTTGCCATATTGGGAGCAATTATTTTTTACTACAGAAAAATACCAAAAGGTAAGGCAAATTCTTGGTTAAAGTTTTCTTTAATGTTGGTTATGGCGGGTGCTATAGGGAACTTTATCGACAGGCTTAGAACAGGTTATGTTGTTGATTTTATTCATGTAAGATTTGTTAATTTTCCTGTTTTTAACATTGCGGATATATATGTTTCTATTGGAGCGGCATTAATGTTTGTTCTTGTTATATTCTTTGTAAAAGATGAAAAGGGGCAAAAAGATGCTTAATTTTGTTATATCTGAAGAATATGTTGGAATAAGAATTGATGTTTTTATTTCTGAAAGAATAGAAAAGTCACGGAGCTTTGTTCAAAAAATTATAGACAATGGTGAAGTTTTGGTTAATGAAAAAGTTGTTAAATCAAATTATAAGCTAAGGCTTGATGATGCTTTGAATATAACTTTACCAGAGCCTGAGATATTAGAAATACAGCCAGAGAATATACCGCTTGACATAGTTTTTGAAGACGACGACTTAATTGTGATAAATAAGCCTCAAGGAATGGTGGTTCACCCAGCGGCCGGGCATTTTTCGGGCACTTTGGTAAATGCTATTATGTATCATTGCAGGCAAAATCTTTCAGGCATAAATGGGGTTTTACGCCCAGGGATTGTGCATCGTATTGATAAAGATACTTCGGGTCTTATTGTTGTTGCAAAAAACGATAATTCACACAATTATTTAAGCGAGCAATTTGCAATACATAGCATAAAACGCACTTATAACGCTATAGTTTTTGGAAATATGAAAACTGAAGAACTAACGGTCGACAAGCCAATTGCAAGGCATCCTAAAGATCGCAAAAAAATGGCGATTACCAAAGATGGTAAGCGGGCAGTAACACATATTAAAGTTATTGAAAACTTTGGAAAATACACGCTTATAGAGGCTAATTTGGAAACAGGGCGAACGCATCAGATTAGGGTGCATTTGTCTAGTATTTTCCATTCTGTTCTTGGTGATATGGTTTATGGCCCAGAAAAACAACCATTTAAGCTCACTGGACAAACTCTTCACGCAAAAACTTTGGGTTTTGTTCACCCAACTACAAAAGAGTATATGTTATTTGAATCAAAACTTCCAGAATACTTTAAAAATACTATTAGTAAAATCAACAAATAAAAAGGGTTTTGCGATTATTTGTAGAATATTAATCATAGTGAATTAAATTTAAAATATTCATTAAGGGGTTACCGGTTTGGCTTGTCAAACTGGTAAAGAGTTATTACTCGTAGAGGTGATTTGATTGAATTATAGAGAAATTGCCGAAAATTATGAAAATACAAATTTAAGCAAATACGCCGCAAAAAGCTCTAAAGCTTTAGGGCGAAAGCGGTTTGAAGAAAAGTGTGATATTCGCACAGAGTATCAACGTGATAGAGATAAAATTACGCATTCTAAGGCTTTTAGGCGTCTTATGCACAAAACACAAGTTTTTATTTCGCCAGAGGGCGACCATTATCGCACAAGGCTCACGCATACTTTAGAGGTTTCGCAAATTGCAAGAACAATTTCAAGAGCACTAAATCTTAACGAAGATTTAACAGAGGCAATTTCATTAGGGCACGACTTAGGGCATACACCTTTTGGCCATACTGGAGAAGATGCTCTTGACAAGTTATGGCATGAAGGTTTTAGGCATAATGAGCAAAGCGTTAGAGTATTAGAATTTATCGAAAAAAATGCTGAAGGATTAAATCTTACCACAGAGGTTTTAGACGGAATTTTAAACCACCGTGGAGGTGCAAGCCCTATGACTTTAGAGGGCAAGGTTGTTCAAATTTCTGATAAAATTGCATACATAAATCACGATATAGATGATGCTATCAGGGCAGGGCAACTAAATCCTTTAGATTTGCCAAAAGAAAGTGTTGAAGTTTTGGGCGATACAAGCTCTTCACGCATTAATTTTTTAATTAGAGATGTTATTGCCAGCAGTGCAGAAAAAAGCGATATAATTATGAGTAAAGACGTAAAAACTGCGATGTATCAGCTTAGGCAATATATGTTTAACACGGTTTACACAAGCCAGCTCCAAATGAAAGAGCGTAAAAAAATTGCTGGCGTTTTAGAAAGGCTTTACAGGCATTTTCTTGAAAACAACTCAGAAATTCCTGAAGAATTTTTAAAAATGCAAGAGCTCCATGGAGAAAGTTTAGAAAGAATTGCTCTTGACTACGTTGCTTGTATGACAGACAGGTTCGCGATGAATTTGTATAAAAGTATATTTATGCCGGTGTCTTGGGGAGGCTAAATTATGTTTTATCCTGAAAATATAGTAGAAGAAGTTAGAAATTTAAACGATATTATTGATGTTATTTCAGGATATGTTAGGCTTACGCCAAAAGGTTCTTCTCATTTTGGGCTTTGCCCTTTTCATAACGAGTCAACGCCGTCGTTTTCGGTTTCTTCTGAAAAGCAGCTATTTTACTGCTTTGGTTGTGGAGTTTCGGGCAATGTTTTTAGTTTTATAATGCAAAAAGAGAATTTTGATTTTGTAGAGGCGTTAAAATTTTTGGCTGGTCGAATTAACTACACTTTGCCAGAGGGTAAAAATATAGAAAACTCGAGAAGAATTTCTGCTCTTAAAAACGAAATTTATGAAATTCATACAATTTCGGCAAGATATTATTTTGAAATGTTAAATGCTGATATTGGTAAAGAAGCTAGTAACTACCTCGATTTAAGAGGGGTTGATAGAAATACACAAAGAAAATTTGGGTTAGGTTATGCTCCTGATAGTTGGGACATGCTATATAAACACCTAGAAAACAGAGGTTTTAGCAGAGAAAGTCTTTTAAAAAGTGGGTTAATCACACAAACCCAAAAAGGCGGTTTTATAGACAAATTTAGAAATAGGCTTATGTTTCCTATATTTGATGTGCAAAACAGAGTTGTTGCCTTTGGCGGAAGAATTATTTCTGATGGAGAGCCAAAGTATCTAAACTCACCAGAAACGCCTATTTTTGAAAAAAGCAAGCAGCTATATTCTTTAAACAATGCTAGAAAAGCAGGGAAAAAAGAGCTTATCTTAGTAGAAGGTTATATGGATGTTATAAGTCTTTTTCAAGCAGGTGTTACAAACGTTGTTGCAGCACTTGGAACGGCTTTTAACAAAGAGCATGTAAATGTTTTGCGTAAATACGCAAGCATGGTGTATATTTTGTTTGATAGCGATAAAGCGGGAGAGAAGGCAACACTTAGAGCTATCGAACACCTATATAATGGGGGTCTTAAAACAAAAGTTATAACGCTAGATGAAGCGAAAGACCCTGATGATTACATAAAAAAATTTGGGAGAGAAGAATTTGAAGCTCAAGTAAGAAATAGCCTAAGCCACGTTGCTTATCAAATAAAAATGCTGGCAAAAGGTTACGATTTAAAAGATACGTCACAGAAAATTGATTTTACAAAAGAAGTTGCTAACATCTTGTCGAAATTGGATTCGCAAATTGAGGTTGACGCTTATTCAGACGAGGCAGGTGCTATCACTGGCATCTCGACAGAAGCTATAAGGGCTGAAATTTCAAAACTTAGAGGCGAAAATCATCTTAAAGATATTAGAAGCAAACAAAGCAAGTTTGTACCTTCTAACAATCTTAAAGAAAAAAGAGTAGTAGATGCTAAGAAAAATATAATATATTTAGCTGCTTCTAATAAAAATATAGCAAAAAAACTTGCCGAGTTGGTTTTTCCAGAAGAAATGGACGATGCAATTTTTACAAAGCTTCTTGATATGATTTACAAAACGCATGATGCGGGGAACAATGTTTACGCTGCCGAGCTTTTAAATTATTTTGAAGAGCCAGAGGAACACAGGCAGGTTTCTGAAATTTTTATGACAAGTTTAAAACAAGAAGATTTAAAGCTAATAGAAATGGCTATAAATGACCAAATTAAAACAGTTAAACGAGTATTTATTGAAAAAGAAATTGCAAAAACTACAGACATGCAAAAAATACAAGAACTGTTTAATTTAAGGAAAAATATAGAACAAATGAATATAACTATCTAATAAGGTTAAACATATAAAAATACATAGGTTTGTGGTAACTTTACTATGATACCGAAGAGAGGTTGAGTTTTGTGAAAAACGTGGATGAAAATATTTTATTAACTAGAGTGTCGGAGCTTGTGAGCCTCGGTAAAGATAAAAAAGGTGTTTTGGAGTATAAAGAAATAATGGATTATATGGCCGATATTGAGCTTGACCCTGTTCAAATTGACCGTATTTACGAACATTTAGAGGCACAAGGTATTGATGTGATGGGTGCTATTGAACTTGAGGATGATTCAGATAAAGATGTTGATTTATCTATTGTGGACGGCAGCACTAACGTGGATGACCATGTTAGAATGTACTTAAAAGAAATTGGCAAGGTTCCACTTTTAAGTGCAGATGAAGAGTTAGAGCTTGCAAGGCTTATGTCTGAAGGCGATATTATGGCTAGAAAACGCCTTTCAGAG
>WQZK01000058.1 GCA_009780765.1 Defluviitaleaceae bacterium | reverse complement strand
TCTGGTGAAATTTTTTGTAGAGTCGGGGAGATATTCGGGATAGTAATCGTTGGCGTTTTTATTTTTGTACGGTTTTTTAGCTTTTCCTCAACGGAATTGATGATTGTGCGCATTATTTTACAGGTAGCAAAACGCTTGTCTTCTGCCGGAATTATGTGCCACGGACTTTCTTCACTTGAAGTCATTTTTAATAGTTTTTCAAAAAGGTGCAGGTTATGCTCGTAATTGTCGTTTTGTGCCCAGTCGTGAGGGCGTACGCGCCAAGAGGTATTTGGATCTTTTTCAAGTTTTTTAAATCTGCGGCGCTGCTCATCCTTACCAATATGAAGGAAGAATTTAATGATGAGATACCCATCGTCGTTAAGCTGGCGCTCAAAATTGTTTACATCAACATGAAAGCCGTGGGCTTCCATACTTGAAAGCTGCCAGTCTTCCCGCACTCCTGGCAAAATTAACCGATGCCAACTTTTGTCCATAATTACGATTTGCCCTTTTGGGGGCAGATATGTCCAAAAGCTCCATAAAAATGGACGCATGAGCTTGTCCTCTGTAACTTTGCCCGTGGTGCGTACGTCAAAATAACGTGGGTCTAGGGGGTTTGTTACCCGGGAGATGTAAGTGCCTTTGCCGGATGCACCCCAGCCTTCAAAGACCAAAATAACAGGCAAATTCTCTTCACGCACTTTTTGCTGCAAATGGGTTAATGTTTCTTCTAGACGCAATAAGGTTTCTTTATATTCTTTTTTGTCTAGGGTTTTGCTTAAATCTACATTAGTTAGCATTTTTCGTTCACCTTCCAACAAGAAGTATAACATAATAACGCAGTAACACAACAGGACAACATTACATAGTATGTACAAGGAAAGTAAAGGCCTATAAACAGGGGCGCGATGAAAAGTTAATTTAAAACATTCCTAATAGGTCTGAGATTCCTTTATATAGATTAGGCGCAGGTGGGTGGTGATGGAAACGCACTGCCTGCCGGCGTCAGCTAAAATAACTAAAAGGAGGATTCTCATGGGTGAATTCTTAGTTGAAAGCATGGCTCGTTATATCGGGCAAACAGTAACTATTTTTACAACAAGCGGTGGTCTTTCAGGCAATGGCTTTACCGGCGTTTTAGCAGGTATTTGTGGCGGCTGTGTAAGACTTATAACAGACATTGGCGCACCACCAAGCTGCCCAATCGGAAGCGCCTGCTGCGGCGGTTTCCCTGTATTTGAAGGCGAGTTTGAAGGCGGACGTGGCGGCTGTGGCCGTGGCCCTTGCGGCGGCGGACGTGGACGCGGACGTGGCAGACATTGGAACTGGTTGGGAAGCGTAACCGAGATACCAGTATGTAAAATTGTAAGCTTCACACACAACGCAATCTAGTTAAAAAAAATTTCAAGTGCCTAGTGTCACTGGGTACTTGAATTAGATTATCCAAAGATGGGATGTCTTGTAAGCTTCAAAAAAAGAATGAGAGTGGCGCGGCGTAAGCAATGTGTCCTCTCATTTTTTTATATTTTTTCTCAGATTTTCAGCAATTGACATGGGCTGCAGATAAGGTTACTATTTTCCCTAATAAGTATGAGAGAGGACAACCCAAATGGATATTTTATTTAAAAACATAACGGTAGTAACAATGGATCCGAAAAAACCTATCTTAACCAATGTTGATGTAGGTATTAACGGAAGAAAAATCGCATACATTGCAGATACGGCAAAACCCTATAGCGCCCCTTCGCCAGTGCGTACAATTGACGGCACTGGAAAGGTGCTAATGCCCGGCTTGTACAATTGCCATTCACATGCGGCAATGGCAATGTTTCGCGGTTATGCAAACGACCTAAACTTGGAAGACTGGCTATTTAACTATATTTTCCCCGCAGAGCGAAACTGGACGCCAAAACTGCTTCGTACAGGTACAGATCTTGCAATTGCGGAAATGATTTCATCCGGTACAATTTCTTTTACAGATATGTATTTTTTTATGGATATTGTAGCAGATGCAGCTTATGATGCCGGTGTAATGGCTAACGTAAGCAACGCTGTAATAGGGTTCGATAAAGACAGCTATGACTTTTATAAAGACAATGTGTATGCGCAATCATTAAAAGCAATAGAAAAATATCACAATAAAGAAGATGGGCGCATAAAAATTGATGCGTCCATACATGGTGTGTATACATCTCATCCGCCTGCATGGGCGCAGGTAATGGAATTTACCCACAAGCATGGACTTGGCATGCACGTCCATTTATCTGAAACCAAAACCGAGCACGAAAACTGTATAAAAAATTTTGGTATGACGCCGGCGCAAGTTTTTGCTAAGCATAAGGTTTTTGATGTGCAAACAACTGCTGCTCATGCTGTATGGGTTACAGACGAGGACATTGAAATACTTGCACAAAAAAATGTAACTGTTGCCCACAATCCAATTTCTAATTTAAAACTTGCAAGCGGACTTGCGCCTATACAAAAAATGACGGATGCCGGTATAAACGTAGCCTTGGGTACAGATGGTGTGGCCTCGAATAATTCCCATGATATGTTTGAAGAGTTAAAGATAGCTTCCATATTACAGAAGTATGCTTTATGCGACCCTACTGCATTACCGGCAGCCAAGACTTTGGCAATGGCTACTGTAAATGGCGCCAAGGCACAGGGGCGCGCACAGGAAAGTGGCATAATAAAAGAAGGTTTTGACGCAGATATTTTACTAATAGATTTTGACAACCCTCGCCAGACCGTTTGTTATGACCCGATCTTAAATTTAGCATACTCCACAAGTGGACGCGATGTAGAAATGACAATTTGCCGTGGAAAAGTTTTGTATGAAAAAGGCGAATTTACTACCATAGATATAGAGAAAACCCTGTATAATGCACGCAAAGCCCAGAGTGCTTTAACCGGGCAAACATCACTGCTATAAAAGCATACGTGCAAAAAATAAAATTTATATTGCATTCAATCGATTTCTGCATTATACTATTTCGGTGCCAAGCAAAACCGTTTAGGTTTATGCGGGCCCAAGTGGCGGAATAGGTAGACGCCCGGGACTTAAAATCCCGTGTCCTTCGGGACGTACCGGTTCGATTCCGGTCTTGGGCAACGAATAAATACAGACCTTAGAGAAATCAGGGTCTGTATTTTTTGTTAGGAGTTTAGAAAAATTTTCTGCAAAGAGTTCTTCTATGCTAAAATAAATCAAAGAAGAGATTTTAGTGGCCATAGAATTTTTTGCTATCCTTTGAATTTCTTGATGATATCATTATATTTTGCATGAATATTTTATGGTTGGCGATTTTTGTCATCTGTAGTACAATTATAGTACTAATAATAATTGTTGTGTGATACCTAAGCGTATTGATCCGGAAAATCCCTTGTAACATTTTTGGTAAGGCGATAGCAGGGAAATTGCTGATAAATGCGAAGAATGTAAGCATAATTTGCAACGCTGGTGCTCACATTGAGCAAAGGTACGCCTCCGTTGAAGTACAGTATTTAAGAGAGGGATGTGTGTATGAAACTTCTATTTTTGCATCTTAGTGATCTCCATATTAAATCTAATCGACAACAGGTTAATTTGAAGATAGACAAAATTGTAACTGCCCTTCAGTCTTTGGGGAATGTAGATAGGTGTATTTTCATCGCCTCCGGAGATCTAACATATTCTGGGAAAATAGACGAATACAAAAAGGTTAGGATATTTATAGGTACATTGCTGCGTAAATTAGGCGAAAAATATAATAGCCTTATTGACTGTTTCATCGTCCCAGGAAATCATGATATGATGATTACAAGTGAATTAACCACGACCTCAGAGATAGAAAAACTGTATAAACGCAAAATAAAAGAAGAACTAGATAAGGCATTTTACGAAGAACTGAAACTACAGGATCCTTTTTTTGAGTATGCTAATTCGAAACAGTGTTTTCGGTCAGATAAAGTTTTGGATATGCAAATAAAAAAATATAATAATTTTGTTATACAATATAATTTGCTTAATACTGCTCCATTTTGCAGACCCAAAAAAAATATTAAGGGTATGCTGCATTTGCCTGATGCTAAATTGTTTTCATTAGTAAAACAGGATAATGTTGATCTAGCAATCACAATAATGCACCATAGTACAGAGTGGTTTAACTTACATTCTAAAAATGAGCTGGAATCCAAATTTAAAAATTATTCCGATATTGTTTTTCAAGGCCATGAACATATCCCTGGAACGACTAAAGTAGACGATCTTTCGATTATAAAAGGTGGCGAATACTCTGGAGAATTTACACACGAAAGTACCTTTTCTGCATTAATCGTTGATACTGAATCTTTTGAATGTTCTGAAGTAAAGTTCAAGTGGGATAAAGATAACACTATGTTTCGTAGCCACAATGAGCAGCTTGATTTTCATATATCGCCTAGAAAAGAGTTTATGCTGCCCAATGAAAAGTTCGTATCACAGCTTCTTGAAGATAGTCAAAGATTATCTGAAAAATTCTTGGATTACTTTGTTTTCCCCAAATTGAAGCGTAACAAAAAAAATGCTACTAGCGATGAGATCGAATTTGTATCCGAAAAAGATTTTTGGAATGAACTCTTTTCTTCAAAAAAAATCAATATAACAGGAAAAAGCAGAAGTGGGAAAACTACCTTGCTAAGATACCTTTATATGCAGTGTTTAGATAGAAATATGGTGCCCTTATATTTGGGCAGCGACCATGGTGTCGGTAAGTTTGCGATTAAAAATGTTATGAAAACTCTCATTGGTGAGCAGTACGGTAATCAGTCTATTACCTATGAAAAATACTCTCAACTCGCTTCACAAAAAAAAGTAATTTTAATTGATGACTTGCACACATTAAAAAATAGCGAAAACCTATTAAATGCAATTGAAAATGAAGTAGAGTATATAATTTACACGTCAGAGAATCGGATTAATTACGATGTAATAGATGCAACAAAAGATGAGCTTCTTGAGTCAGTGAAGGGGACCTATATTATTATCGAGGACTTTTATAAGGAGAAGCGGACAGAACTTGTGAAAAAGCTGTGTGAATTTAAGCAACAGAATTCTAATTTTATTGACTTTTTAATGCAAACTCTGGACCATTATGTAAGAAGGCGAAATGGATTATTTGTCTCATCGCCTGAGTATATAGTTCAATTCGTTAAGTATTTCATAAATAAGGATGTACGAGACCATAGAGGAGAAGAGGTGTTTAATGTTGTTTTTGAAACAAATTTAAGAAATTCCATTATTGAATTTTCAGGAGAAAAAAATATTGGATCTTGTATGCTTATACTGGAGGAAATTTCTTTTTTTATCCATAAAGAAAAAAATGAGGTTATTTCTTATGCTGATATAGTGAGCATTGTTGATGAACTCAATGAAAGTCGTGCCTTAGCGATAAATACCAAAAAATGTATTGACATCATTATGAATGCAAAAATAATAAATATGTCGCGCAAAATAAATAACTATGCATTTGCAAACAGAAATTATCTCGCATACTTTATTGCAAAAAAGTTAAATGGGATGATTGAAAAAAGTGGATTTAATATACCCGAACTGCAATATGTTTTTACTAATATATGCTTTGGAATTAATGACAATATACTTCTTTTCTTATCATATTTGCGAAACAATACTGCTTTTGCCCTTTCTATTTGTGCTCTATTAAACGATATTGTACAGGATTTTCCAGAATTAGATTTTGATAATAATAACGTTTCTTTTCTCAAGCGACAAAGGGCAATTACATTGTCGGTGCCAAGTGAAAATGAAAAGAAGAAGGTTGTAGAAGCCCTAGATGATGCAGAGCGGCAACACTTGCTAGTGGAAAGTGATGATATTCAATATGAAAGTGTTTACGCTTATGATGAAAATGAAGCAGATCACTATCCTAACAAAATTGTTAAAGCTATGAAATATCTTGAGATTATTTCAAAGTCACTCATAAGTCATTGGGTAAATTTGAACAAGCTTGAAAAATTACGTATTGTTAATCTAATGTATTCTGCACCAAATCGATTGCTATATGCAATGCTTAAACCTTATGATGATAAATATGATGAATTGATAACGGAAATTCAAAACTTTATTTCATTAATTCCTAAGATGTCTAAAGTAGAAAGAGTAGAAATAGAGGAACTTTTTAATAAAATGGCCTCTTATATTTGCTTACACCTGTATAATGAGGTTGCATTTTTTGGAGCAAATAATGACACTCTTCCATTGTTGAACAATGAATCGCTAAAGACATCAAATTATAAAATTGTGAATCTAATAATGGAGGGAAACGGTGCTAGTACATCTAGCTTTGTCGATAAGGCCGTTAAACTAAAAGAATCCGAGGATGATGTATTTATTACAAATTTAATACAAATTATTACGTATAGGCATATTATGGAGCGCACAGTGTCGTCACCGCAACTAAATAGAGTGGCTAGTAAAATTTTGACTGGAATTCCAAAGCAAAAACTCCTCATTAACTCAATGGTTAGCAAAGCAAAAAAAGAGTAGCAGGTATTGTGTTGGTCCTACCCCAACTGGCCATTTCCGCTTTTAAGATTATGGCCTAACTACAAAAGCGGGAACATGCACGTCATATAGCCGCGCTGACAATATCTGCCACCTTTACATTATATACTGTTTCTGTTAGTGATATTCATTACTTTAATGAATTCAACCTAAAATTATTAATCCTATGAGTTGTTTAGGTGTCTATAATCGCGGCGAGATCTTTTCATATGCTTCACCTAAATTTTAAACATTTCCGAATAAGATGTAAACATATCCTCTGTCCCAGGCAGTATCAAATGCTCAAATGGTTTATTTCCGTACGCCACATAAGCCCAGTCGTTACTACAGTATGTTATATCCCAATTTAAGGGCAATGCCGTATCTGTATAAACATTATATATTTTTAGCTGCTTCATCCGTTCAATCAATTCCTCCTCAACCGGTGTTTCGGTAGATAAAGGGCTGCCCATTTCAGAAAATAAGTAATTATTGCCTTGAATAACACCGCAATGGTCACAGTGGTTAGCAAAGCATTTTCCAGCCACGTTAGAGTGGCCTGTTTTAACATTGTATTTGCTTTTAAGATATGAAAGCAGCAAAGGGGGGACATTATTCTCATCCTCAGTCCATGCCAAATGAATATCATCTTCCATTTCAGGATAATCCTCGAAATCTTTGATTGAGTATGTTCCATTATCTTCATCAATAAGCCAGGAGTGATCCCAAACGCCAAACCCAATTACACGTGTTTTTTTATTACAACGAAAACACATGCGTAATGCCTCTATAATACAAAAATTTTCGAATATAATGAGTGTCTGCTCACGACCCTCCGCTATCCACTTTCCAAACTTAGAGAACGCTTCTATAGGTCCTTCGAAATACCATTTTTTGATTTTTGCATCCCAACATGCACCGATAGACTTTGCAGAGTCTTTTTCAGCATAAGGTACATTTAAATATATTTTTGCAGTCATAAAACACCTCATTTATCCTTTAATCCCAGCTAGAAGCAAGTAAAAAGTCTCTCACATTTCTATGTTTAATACCTTCACGGCTCATATCAAACTCATCTAAGGTTACAACATACTTAGGAAAATTATCTCGAACATATTCATATACCCCAAATTCACGCTGGATAGTCTCTTCTGATGCAAGAAGGTACGCAACTTGAACATAGAGTTTTTCACTCCTCTTTTCACAAATGAAATCAATCTCTCTTGTTCCTGCTTTTCCTACTGATATTTTATATCCTCTACGAAGCAGCTCCATATAAACAATGTTCTCAAGTATAAGATTAATGTCTTTCATGTTGCCGCCAAAAACTGCCTCACGAATGCCGTGGTCGGCAATATAATATTTCTCATTTACAGCAAGTAACTTTTTACCTTGCAAATCTTGTCTGCGAACTTGATAAAATAGCAAAGCGTCCATGCAGTAACTAATATAGTTCATAATCGTTTCAGGAGCAGCCGCGCGGTTTTCGCTTTTAAAATATTTTGAAATAGAAGCCGCCGAGAACGTTGTACCAATACCCCCAAATACATAGGCGATTATGCGCTCCAGTAAATCAACATCTCGTACTTTGTTGCGTTTTACAATATCCTTAAGGACAACTGAATTAAACAAATCTTGTAAATAAATTTGTGATGGTGTTTCATCATAACGGAGATTTCCAAGATAAGGCATACCACCAAGGGTTAAATATTTTGTAAATGCCTCTTGCATCTGTATTTGTGGAAGAATAGATGTGTACAACTCTAAAAACTCCCCAAAGGAAAATGGATAAATAACGAACTCCACATATCTTCCGGCAAGATATGTGGCAAGTTCTCCCGAAAGTAGTTTTGCGTTTGAGCCTGTGATGTAAATGTCGCAGTCAAACTCTACACGAAACGAATTGATGCATTTTTCCCAATTTGAAACTTCTTGAATTTCATCAAAAAATAGGTACGTTTTTCCTTCGATACTTGAAATCTGCTTGGATACTTCCCTATGCAGAGACTCAGCTATACATAGTTCTACATTACTCATATCTTCAAAGTTAAATCTTATAAACTGTGTGTCAGAAATACCTTGCTCAATTAGCTCGTTTTGTATTAACTCCAGCATGACAGATTTTCCACTACGGCGGATACCAGTCAAAACCTTTATAAGCTCGTTGCCGATAAATGGGCGTATACGGTTCATGTACGCTTCTCTTTTTATCATAGGAATTAAGTCCTTTCCAAATAATAGTAAAATCATTTTATCACACATATATCTTAGTTTCAATGTGGAAATATAATTTCATTAAGATGTATCTTTATAAATTTGCTTTTCATTTGAAGTTAGCTAGTACCAATTTCAAGTCAAAGCCTGTCTGCCAAAGCAATGCGCCGTGCTACTGTGCGGCACGTTTTGAGCAATAGGCAGATAGGATTTTAATTAAAATTGATATAATAAAGCTTGATAAAGAACATCACAAGGATTGACACTGTTATAATGGCAAGGTACACTCAAAAAGTGTATTTTTATCATAAGCAAATAAAAAAACTGTCCCATATAAAACGGTGGTGAACACATGAAAATAACAATAGAACCCCCACAACCCGGTGAAGAAGAACAAATAATAAT
>WQZK01000057.1 GCA_009780765.1 Defluviitaleaceae bacterium | reverse complement strand
TTTTAAATTCCTCCTTGAAAGTTGTACAAGTTATAGTCGATTTAATTATAACACATTTTAAGGCGATTTGAAAGGGGGAAATAAAAAAATTGATGAAGAAGATTATAGAAAATATGTTGCATAAAAATTAAATTTGTGATATGATAAAAGTGGCAACCAAAGGCGGTTGGCTTTGCCTCCGAAAGGCTATATTAATTCAAAATGAAAAAACAAATTTAGCCCAGCGTTTTGAAAAAACGCAAGCGTATAAAATTTGGTTTTTTATTTCAAAAATGTAGCCGCTCCGAAAGGAGGTGAGTAAATGTTAAATATATTAAATATTGTTAGGAACATATCGCAACTCTGCGGATACATTACAACAATACTTACGCTTGTTAAAAAAGTGAAAGAATATATTAAAACAAAAAAATAAACCGCCATGCTTAGCTAAGGCCGCGGTTTATTAATTTAGAAACACAAATTTTTAAAGTGCAAGCCAACCGCTAATGGTTGCTAGGAGAAGTGTTGACGCACTTCTCTTTTATTTTGCCTCTATCTAATTAGATTATATCACGTATCAGCATACATGTCAATTCTTTTAGGCGACGAAGTCGCCAAGCTCGCAAAAATCCTGATTTTTGCGAAAAGGTAGGAGCTAAAAACAAGCGTGGCTTTGCCGCGTGCAGTTTGAAGCACTACCGCTAATAAAAATTTGAAACAAATTTGAGACTTTTGGGGGTAGTTTCTGTGTTATAGTAGTAGTATGGAAAGTTAGGCAGAGATAAAGCAATTCCACTTGAATTAGGCTTTTCCTATCGCTCAAAACGTCTCCCCAAGTGCTTTCGCTACGCGAAAGTGGCGAAGCCAGTTTGCCCTTTGGGCAAACCACAAGCGCAGTCGAGACTTCGCTCTGGAAAATGCCTATTCAAAAGGGAATTGCTTAAAAAGCCTAGCTTTTCGTTAATTTAGGAGGTGTTTTAAAATGAATTATACAAAGGTCTAGTTTCGCCAAAGTTTCACAAACTCTTCGACCAAGCCAAAACAGAAAAATACACGCATTTTTTTCTTAAAGGCGGGCGAGGTTCGGGCAAGTCATCGGCGGTATCGCTCTTAATAGTTAAAGGCATTATGAAAGACCCACAGGCAAACGCTTGTGCTCTAAGAAAAGTTGGCACTTACCTTAGAGACAGCGTATACAGCCAAATTTTGTGGGCGATAGATGCTTTGGGCGTTCGTGAAGAGTTTAAGGCAACAGTTTCGCCAATGGAGATAATCTATAAAAAAACTGGTCAGAAAATCATTTTTAGAGGGGCGGATAATCCTTCTAAAATAAAGTCTACCAAGTTTCAGGCTGGATACTGTAAATTTATTTGGTTTGAAGAGTGTGATCAGTTTTCTGGCATGGAAGAAGTAAGAAATATCAATCAGTCGCTTATGCGTGGAGGCGACAGGTTTAATGTTTTTTACTCGTATAACCCGCCGAAGAGCGTTCATTCGTGGATTAATTCGGAGATTTTAATGAAACGCAAAGATAGAATGATTCTTCATACAAATTATAGAGATATGCCAAAAGAGTGGCTTGGTAAGCAGTTTATACTAGAGGCTCGGCACTTAAAACGCACTAATCTTAAAAAGTATGAAAACGAGTATTTAGGCTTAGTTACAGGTACTGGTGGAGAGGTTTTTTCTAATGTAACTCTAAGAAAAATTACTGATGCAGAAATTGAGTCTTTTGAATACATTAAACGTGGGCTTGATTTTGGCTACGCAACCGACCCACTCCACTACACAGTTCTAGCATATGACAGAAAGCGGCGAAAAATTTATATTTTTTATGAAATTCACGAACGAGGGCTAAAGCTTATATCTCTCGCTGATGGTATTAAGGCGGAGAATATAAACAATGATCCTGTTTGTGCCGATTCCTCAGAACCAAGAAGCATAAGTGAACTCTTTGAAATGGGAGTGCTTGCTAGGGGAGCGAAAAAAGGTCCAGATTCGGTTTATTATGGTATGAAGTTTTTGCAAGATTTAGACGAGGTAATTATAGACCCTGAAAAATGCCCAAATACTGCCCGTGAGTTTAGAACTTACGAATATGAAAAAGGCAAAGATGGTAAGTTTAGGGCAAGCTTTTCAGATAGAAATAATCATTCGATTGATGCGGTAAGGTATGCTCTTGAAGATAGTATGAGGGTTAATATGGGTAAGGTGCTTTGTATACGGAAGTATGGGATATATTAGGTTGACAGAATGAAAATAGTGTGATATAATGCAGGTATATAGTCAGAGAGAAGACTGACTTTAAAATTTGTATTTTTCATTACTCATCAAACTTTAAAAGAGGATGAAAAAAAGCCTAAGAGCTGCTACTCTTAGGCTTTCCATTTTAAAAGAACAAGTCTTTCAAAATTTTGATAATCTTCAAGACATTAAGAAGTATCTTTAATATCTTATGTAGATTATTAGCTTTGGAAGAATTCGTATTCTTCATTGTATACTCACCTCCTTTATAAGAGGATAATAGTATTATACATCATATTACAAACTACGACAAGACACTTATAGTGCCTTTTTTATTGACAGGGTGCGAAGAATATGTTATAATGCAAGCATATAGTCAGAGAGAAGACTGACTTTAAAATTTTTCTTGCTGCATGGTTCATCAACTTTGCAGAGGACAAAAAAGCCTAAGGGGTCGGACCCTTAGGCTTTCCATTTTAAAAGAACAAGTCTTTTAAAATTTTAACAATCTTTAAAATATTAAGAATTGTTTTTAATACTTTATGTAGATTGTTAGGTTGAGAAGAATTTTTCTTCTGCATGACTTTCACCTCCTTTATAAGAGGATAATAGTATTATACATCATATTACAAACTACGACAAGACACTTATAGTGCCTTTTTTATTGACAGGGTGCGAAGAATATGTTATAATGTAAGTATATAGTCGAAGGCGAAGCGACTTTTATATTCTCTTCACGATTCACCATCTTTTGTGGAGGACAAAAAAGCCTAAGAGTTGTAGCTCTTAGGCTTTCCACTTTAAAAGAACAAATCTTTTAAAGCTTTAGCAATCTTTAAGATGTTAAGAATTGTCTTTAATATCTTATGTAGATTGTTATTTGGCGAAGATTTTCTCTTCATTGTTTTCACCTCCTTTACAAGAGGATAATAGTATTATACAATAAATCACAAACTACGACAAGACGCTTGTAGTGCCTTTTTTATTGACAGGGTGCGAAGAATATGTTATAATGCAAGCATATAGTCAGAGTGATGACTGACTTTAAAGCTCTTGTTCATAGTATTAACTCTACTAGAGGACAGAAAAGCCTAAGAGTTCCAGCTCTTAGGCTTTTTGCTTAAAAGAATAAGTCTTTTAAGATTGTTGCAATCTTTAAAATATCAAGAATTGCTTTTAATATTTTATGTAGATTGCTAGAGCCTGATGATTTGCTCTTTTTCATAGTATTTCACCTCCTTTACAAGAGGATAATAGTATTATACATCATATTACAAACTACGACAAGACACTTATAGTGTCTTACTTATTGACAGGGTGCGAAGAATATGTTATAATGTAAGTATATAGTCAGAGAGAAGACTGACTTTAAAACCCTTTTTCATGTTCACCACCTTTTGGAGGACAGAAAAGCCTAAGAGTTGCCGCTCTTAGGCTTTTTGCTTAAAAGAACAAGTCTTTTAAGATTCAGTAGTTTTGCTTCGCAAAACCTCGCTAACGCTCGTCGGACTTCTTTCCGATACACTTTTGTAATCTTTAAAATATTAAGAATCATCTTTAATACTTTATGTAGATTGCTAGGGTTTGAAGTTTTGCCCTTTCTCATATTCTCACCTCCTTTACAAGAGGATAATAGTATTATACAACAAATCACAAACCACTAAAAGATACTACTGGTATCTTTTTTTATTGCCAAAAACATGAAAGGAGGTGAAAAAAATGATAAGAAACAAGGACTTACAAGAGATTGCAAACCGTGGAGAGCTTTCTGATAAAGTCTTAAAAGGGCTTATAGAGGAGCATCAAAACGCATGTGTAAGGTTTAATAAGCTGGATGATTATTACAAGGGCAAGCATCAAGTATTTTTTAGAAAAGACCAAGGTGATGGCCGCCCTAACAACAAAATAATGCATAACTATGCAAAGTATATTGTTGTTATGAGCGTGGGTTACCTTCTTGGTGATAGGGTTAAGTACACATCAGATTTAGACATTTCGGCTATTTTAACAAGATACAAAAAGGCAAATTTTTCGGATTGTGATGAAGAAATTGCCAAGGATGTTGCAATTTTTGGGCGTGGGTTTGAGCTTTTGTATTTAGATGGTGAAAGTAGGCTGCCAAGGTCGCATGTAATAGACCCTAGGAGTATTTTTACGGTGTATTCAGATACGCCAAAGCACGAAAAGTTGTTTTCGGTATATTATTATCCTAATATCACAGAAATCGGTAAACAAGATGGCTTTTGTATAAACATCTACACCAAAGAAAATATTTATGAATATAGGACAAAAAACCTTTCGGGGCCTTACGAAAAGGTATGCTCATCTAGGCATTTCTTTAAAGAAGTGCCTGTTGTTGAGTATTTTAACAATGAGGAGGCGGTTTCTGATTTTGAAGACGTACTTTCTTTGATTGATGCTTACAATATATTACAATCGGACAGGGTGAACGATGTAGAACGTTTTGTGCAAGCCATTTTGTTCCTCAAAAATTTCTCTATAACCGATGCAGATGTTAGCATTTTAAAAGAGCGAAGAATTTTGCAGGCAAACGGTGCAAATGATGTTGATGCCAAGTGGCTTTCGCATGCTTTAGATCAGTCGGGCGTTGAAATTATTAGAAAAACTGTAGAAGCTGATATACACAAGTTTAGCTTTGTGCCAGCGATTACGGATGAGCATTTTTCAGGAAATGCTTCGGGAGTGGCTTTAAAATACAAGCTTATTGGGCTTTCGCAAATGAATAAGATTAAGAAGAGATACATGGAGCGAGGGCTTAAAGAAAGGCTTGGGCTATGCTTAGATTTGCCTAATTTTAAACCAAATATTTCGCCGCATGATATTAATATTGAGTTTTTACACAGCTTGCCTGTTAATGACTTGGAAACGGCGAAGATGGTTTCGGAGCTTTCGGGCATTGTAAAGAATGAAACGCTTTTAAAGCAGCTAAGCTTCGTTAGAAACCCTAAAGAAGAGGCAGCGTAGGGTTGACAAAGGATTGGTTGTGTGGTATAATTAGCTAGAAATAAAGTCAGTTAGGGATTACTGACTATAAGTTTTTCCCATAGCACCAAATTTCGGAGGATAAAAAAAGCCTAAGAGTGTCGGCTCTTAGGCTTTCCCTTTTAAAAGAACAGGTCTTTTAAAATTCAGTAGTTTTGCTTTGCAAAACCTCGCTCAAGTGGTTTGCCTTTGGCAAACTGGCAAAGCCACTTTCGCAAGCGAAAGCACAAGGCTCGCCGAACTTCTTTTCGGTACGCTTTAATAATCTTTAAGATGTTAAGTAATGACTTTAATATCTTATGTAGATTATCTGTTTTAGGGGATTTATTTTTTCCCATAACTTCACCTCCTCTCGAGAAGGATAATAATATTATACACCACAATGCAAATCATTACAAGATACCTAACTAAAACATACTTTGATACAAAAAGTATAAAAAAATTTACAAAAAGTATGTTACAGGTATTGACATTAATACAAAAGTATGATAAAATGTAGTTGTATCTTCATTATGCTTTTAAATATTTTTTAAAGCAAAACTTTTCTTAAGGGTACTTGTGGATTCATAGTAATTCATTACCTCACCTCTCTCCAGAGGAAAAGAAGCGGAGCCTAAGGTCCCATCATCACCTTAGGCTCTTTTTTTAACAAAAAATGCAAAAAAAGTACAAAAAGTATTTTTATGTATTGACATTAACATAAAAGCATGATATAATATAATCACTCAATATCTTATTAGTTTTTATCAAAGAAACTGCTTCTTAGTTTTAGCATTTTTTTGGTCATAACTCACCTCTCTCTTTAGGAGAGAAAAGAAACAGGGGCCTAAGGTTTTTGTAATAGCCTTGGGCCTTTTTCATGTAAAGTTTTACTAGACGACGTTAAAGTCGTCTATTTTTATATCAAGAAAAGGAGAATTAAAATGAAAAAATTTAATACAAGTATTTTAGATAACGATTTTAAAGAAAAAGAAGAATATTTAACAAAGCTCGAAATAGAGCTACTAAAGAAAGAGCTTTTAAACGAAGCAAAGGCAAGGTTTTTAGAGAGGAATCTGCCATATTCGCTTTTAGACTGTATTAGGCTAGATTCTTTAGAAGAGCTGGATTCAAGCATAGAAATTTTAGAGCAAGAATTTTTAAAGGCAGTTGAGGCAGAGGTTTCAAACAGGCTTTCGACATACGAGCCAAAAATCACAAAAAATTACAATCAAGACCCTTTTTTACAAGGGCTAAATCGATAGGAGGAAATAAGCATGGCAATAGATTACGCAACTAGATATGAATCGCAAATTAACGAAATGTTTTCAAGAAAGGCGTTTACGGATTCGGCTGTAAATGATAATTATGATTTTGAAGGGGCTAAAACAGTTAAGGTTTACAATATTCCAACTGTTGAAATGGGAAATTACGAAACAAGCGGATTTAACCGCTACGGCAACCCCGAAGAGCTTACAGCAAGCGTTTGCGAGATGACACTTAAAAATGACCGCAGTTTTACTTTTACAATAGATAAAAGAAATAATTCGGATACACAAGGTGCTCTTGATGCAGGTGCTGCACTTGCAAGACAAATAGAACATGTTATTGTACCAGAAATAGACAAGCATAGACTTAAAGTTATGTCAGAAGAGGCAGGCGTTAGAGTTATTAAAAATGGCCACATGCCTCTTGATTTAATTATGGAAGTATCGAATAATATGACCGATGAAAATTGCCCAACAGATGGACGTATTGCATTTATTACAAGCAAATTTCACAGAGAACTAAAGCAGGACTTAATGTTTACAACAGCTTCGGAAATTGTACACGAGTTGCTTGTTACGGGGCAAGTTGGTGTTGTAGATGGAATCAAGGTTATTGCTATACCAAGCTCGTATATGCCAGAAAATGTTGAGTGCATAGTAGTTCACCCAGATACTATAACGGCAGCACAAAAACTTAACGAATATAAAATTCATGATAATCCGCCAGGAATTAACGGATGGCTTGTAGAGGGCAGAATTTGCTATGATGCGTTTGTGCTTGCAGGCAAAGAAATGGGTATTGGTGTTGTTGAAACGATGTAATCGTTCGCGGAAAAAAACAAAAATAGTGAACAAATAGTGCATAAAGTGTTGAAAAATGGAATAAAACATTGAGAAATGTTGCGAAATGTTGCGAAATGTTGAGAAAAATGTTGCAAGGAGGTGAGCGATTGTGTTATAATACTAATATAAAGAAGAGATATGCGCGAACATATCTCTCCTAGTACAGCCGCGTCAAAGGCGGTTAGGCATTTGGGTTTAACTTTTAGAAAAAATAACCAGCATACCTAAGGCATAGGGCTGGTTATTTTTGTTTGTCTGAAATGATAATATATATTAAAGTAGCTATTGCTATAATTAATGATAAGGTTTCATAAATAGACATGTAAATTCCCCCTTTCTATGAGGGATTTACCTAACCGCCCTTATTGCTATGTACTAATCTAATTATATCACAATATATACTGTTTTGTCTACAGTACTTTTTTTCCGATTTGCACAAAAGTGTGCACCTTTTACAGCAACATGGCTTGCACAACCACTTGTAAAGCATAAACAACTGTGATATACTATAATTAATGTAAAGAAGGTTACAAATGGAGGATATGTTGTGGTAGGGCTAAATGTTATATGGGTTTTTAATGAGAGTGCTAATAAGGTGCTAATGTGCAAGCGACACAAAGAGCCTTACAAGGGTTTGTTTAATCTTGTAGGAGGAAAAATTGAGCAAGGTGAAGATGGGCTTGACGCTGCATACCGAGAACTACAAGAAGAAACAGGAATAGCTGAAATAAAGCTTATACACTTGATGGACTTCACTTATTTTCTAGCCGGTGCCTGCCGTGTTGAAGTTTATGTTGGAATGCTTGAAAAAGATATTCCTGTAGAGGGCGATGAAAAGGAACTTGCTTGGGTTAGTCTTGGCGAGAATTTGTTTGACATGAGCCGATTTGTTGGTGAAGGAAATATCGGCCATATCTATGAAATAATCAAGTATAATATAAAAATGCAAAACCTTAACTTATAAACCGCTTGCAAAATGCGAATGATTGTGTTATAATGTGATTATAATAAAAGCGAGAGATGCCGAAAACATCTCCCGCCTAGTACGACCGCTACAAAGGCGGTTAGGCAATTAGTTATTGATGAAAAAATAACCAGTCAACCTAGTGCATAGGGCTGGTTATTTTTGTTTGTCTGAAATTATAATGTATAATAAAGTTGCAATTGCAATTATTAACGACAATATTTCATATAAACTCATAGCGACACCTCCTTTCACGGAAGTGTGTCTAACCGCCCTTATTGCTATGTACTAATTAAAATAATAGCACAATATTACGATATTTGCAAGCTACTACTAGTAACAAATTCAAAGTGAGGAAATTATATATAAAACCACTTGCAAAATGTGAATAGCTGTGTTATAATGTGAGTATAGTAAAAGCGAGAGATGTGCAACCATCTCCCGCCTAGTACAACCGCTAAAAAGGCGGTTAGGCAATTTGATTAGTTTTTTAAAATAACCAGCTTACCTAGTGCATAGGGCTGGTTATTTTTGTTTGTCTGAAATAATGATATATATCAACGTTGCAATTGCAATTATTAACGACAATATTTCATATAAACTCATAGCGACACCTCCTTTCACGGAAGTGTGCCTAACCGCCCTTATTGCTATGTACTAATTAAAATAATAGCACAATATTACGATATTTGCAAGCTACTAACAGTAACATAAAAAGGAGAAGTAAAGGGTTCAATGACAATACAAAAACAATTCATTAACGTTGTCCCGAAGGGCAACGGCATAAAACATTGCAAAGGAGAAGTATGAAATTTTAATGACAATACAAAAACAATTTAAAATACTACTAAAAGCCC
>WQZK01000056.1 GCA_009780765.1 Defluviitaleaceae bacterium | reverse complement strand
TCAAATAGTGTATATGTTTTTAGGCTTTCGCGTGAAAGTGGTGATATTACGTGGGCATTTCAAACTACAGTTCGTTTTGAGCTTATGTCAACTTTTCCTCGTAATCAAGCCACAAATGTGCCTATTAATACAGGTATTGAAATAGCTTTTTCGTTTGGGGATGAGATTGATATTGAAGAGCATTTTAGTATCTACCCGCACGTAGAGGGACGATTTATTTACCGTGATTCTACTACTATTTTTATGCCAACTTCGCCTCTTATGCACGGTCAAATTTACACGATTAACGTAAGTGCAGGTATTAGATTACCAGATACAAGCGAAATTATTACAACTGCTCACACATTTTCATTCGAAACCGCTCTAACTACGGGGCGAACAGCACATAATGGAGCTTCAAATATACACTTTTCTAGTAGACATGCAGAGTTTCCATCATTTGCTGCACCAAATGTTAGCTTTTGGCTTAATTATAACAGAGACATAAGTCGCCCTACAGTGAATATGGCGGTATATCGCATTGATGACCAAGTACAAGCAATTAATGCAACTAACCGAATGATTGCTGCACCAAGCTGGTCACAAGTTTCACAGGCGGAGCGTTTTATAGATACTTCTGGGCTTAGAAGGGTTTATTCAACTAATATTAATAATAGGGCAAATGATGATTCGTGGTGGGGTTCTGAAAGATTTACAATGTCAAGCAACCTTCCATCAGGGTTCTATGTGATAAACGCAACAACAAATGATTCACAAAATCAAATGATTATACAAATTACTGACTTAGCAGTGCAAGTGATTGCAGACAATAATATGGCACTTGTATGGGTAAATGATATGACTACAGGCTTGCCTGTTTCAGAAGCAATGGTTTACGACCCAATTAGCGGCGAAACATATGAAACAACCGAATATGGCATAGCTGTTGTTCCTCGTGCATTATCAGCAGGAGAATACTTAATTGTTACTGCAGCAAATGGCAAGCAAAATGTTGTTTTTGTTCATTCAAACGCATTTCAATCATTTAATCGCTGGTGGTCAAGCTCGTGGGACTGGTTTCCACAACCCGCAAGTGGAGATGATAATTATTGGACGGCACTTCAACTAGACCGTACGTTATTTCAGCGTAATGATACGGTATCGCTTTGGGGTTTTGTGCAAAATCGCCATCATGATGAGAATATTACTCATGTAACTGCTATTTTATCTGAACGTTCGTGGTGGTCTTGGGATAGGGCAGATAATGACACATTGCATATGCAAAACATAGCTGTTGTAGAGGGGGCGTATTTTGGTGAAATCAGCTTGCCTCATTTAGACCAAGGGGCTTATGAGATTGCCATTTTTCATGGCGATATTCTGCTAAGTTCTATGTTCTTTACTGTTATGGATTATGTAAAACCTCCGTACCAGCTTACAGTATCGCCTAGTATAGCCGCAATTTTTGCAGGTGAGGAAGTAACATTTACTGCAAGAACTGAGTTTTTTGAAGGCACGCCAGTGCCAGATTTAGATATTTCTTATAATTTTGGTGGCTGGGGGTTAGCAACACCAAGTTCAGGGCAGGACCAGACAAACTTTGAAGGGGTTATAGAGAAAAATGCAAGACCAAGTGCCACAAGTGCTGATGTGCAAGGCGAAAGGCATTTATGGTTTACAGCAGAAGCTACACTGCCAGAAATCGGCTGGGTTCATGAGCAGGCTTCTGTACGTGTTTTTGTTAATGATATACATGTAAGACCAAGGGCAACACGCACTGGAGGCGATGCGAGCCTTACAGTAAGTGTTAATAATATTACTCTAGACCGCATAAACAACGGAACAGCAAGCAATTGGGGAGATTTTTTAGAAGACCCAACGGTAGGGCAAAGAATATCTGTCGAAATCGTTGAAGTTTACTGGGAACGTGTGCGTGATGGGGAGCGTTATAACCATGTTACAAGGCAAGTAGTGCCGTGGTATCGCCATGAAAGGCGTGAGCGTTCGGTAGAGCAATTTGAAATTACAACAAACTCATACGGATTGGCTGAAAGAGATTTTCAGGTGCCAAACCGTGAAAATTCAAGTTATATTGCACGATTAACTACGACAGATGGAAATGGCCGAACAATAATGCACACTGTATTTATTGGGCGTGATTTTACTGATTTTTTCCAAAATGCTAATGACGACCGCCTATTTTTAGATGGAGTAAATAGCAACGGTTATGATATAGGTGATGAAGTAGAACTAACAATTATGCGTGGTTCAGAACCTGTAACACAAGGCAATTTCTTGTTTGTAGTGGTGCAAAACGGCATTTTAAGTTACCATATTGGCAAAAATCCGCTTTCATTTACATTTGGTGAGCAACATGTGCCAAACGCACAAGTGTTTGCATTCCATTTTAATGGACACACATATCATAGTGGGTGGCAAATGTCGCAGAGAATTCGATTTAATACCGAAAGCAGAGTTCTTGAGATTAACATTACTACATGCTCTGAAAGCTATAAGCCTGGAGATATGGCGACATTTACCATAACAACTACAGACAAGTACGGTAATCCTAAGCCTGCAAATGTTAATATTAGCTTAGTAGACGAAGCTCTTTTTGCATTGATGGATTATGCTGTTGATACGCTTGAAATGCTCTACAGGAATGTAAACGACAACTTAAGATTTAGTTTAGCAACGCATAGAACGTTTGTTAGTGATGGTATAGATGCGGAAGAAGAAGCATTTAGTGATATGGCTATGGAAACCACTGCGACTGCTGCTCCAGCAGCTATGGCAGAAAGTGCATCTGATGACGGAGATACTCGCATACGTGAAATGTTTGAAGATACCGCTATTTTTAAGAGTTTACGTACCAATAACCAAGGTGAGGTAACATTTACGTTTAGAATGCCTGACAATATAACCTCTTGGCGTGCGACTGCATCTGCTATAAGCAATGATTTGTATGCAGGCAACACCGTTCAAAATGTGCGTGTTACACAACCAATGTTTTTACATTACACTCTTAACAGCACATTTCTTGTTGGCGATAGGCCATATATTGGAGTGAATGTGTATGGAACAAATCTTTATGGTGGTGAACAAGTAACGTTTGAAGTTTGGCGTGAAGATGAGCCGAATGATGTTCGCAGGGCAACAGGAGTATCGTTTGCACGCACAAATATTCCTCTTTGGGAAAAAACTGCCGAAGGGGCTGGTGCAATTATCATTCGTGCAACTGTAGCGGGCTATAGCGATGCTATGAGGCATCCATATACTGTTGTAAACTCTCATCGCCAAGTGGAAACGGCAGTTTTTTATGAAGTTACAACAGACACTGTGTTTGACATAAATCCTACGGGACTTACAAATATTACGTTTACCGACCGTGGGCGGGGACAATTTTTAAGCGACTTGTTTACAATACGTAACGTATCATGGAGTAGTGGTGCAAGAATTGAAGGGTTTATAGCAAGGCGAGAGGCTACTAAACTTATAGAAACTCACTTTCCTGAAACTCGTATGTTTGGAAGCCTAGGTAGCTTTGATGTTTTAGAATATCAAACAGAGAGTGGGGGAATAGCCATTTTGCCATATGCGGAGGCAGACCTTCAAACAACAGTAATGTTATTGCCATTTATTATGGATGATGTTAACTTGGTTACATTAACAAGATATTTGTGGGATATTTTTAATACATCAACTACTGATAATAGAATTCTTGCATTATACGGTCTTGCTACGCTTCGTGAGCCAGTACTACTTGAATTAGAAAGGTATGCCATGCTTACGGATTTATCTGTAAGAAACATGGCTTATATCGCACTTGGTTTTGCTGCAATTGGCGAAACTCATACGGCACAACAGATTTATACCAGCCGAATTGCACAGCATATACAAAGCATTGCACCGTTATATCGCGTAAATGTAGGTGCAAACCGTGCAGAAATTTTGGAAGTAACTTCTGTTGTAGCACTTCTTTCGGCTAGGCTTTCTATGCCTGAAAGTTTAGGGCTTCATAATTATGCTGTAAGGCACCGTTTTGATGCTTCAAATCGTAATGATATTTTGGTTATGAGCATTGAACGTTTGGCATTTATTTCGCATGAGATTGAAAACCACGTAAATGCCACAGCAAGCATAACGTATACGCTTTTTGGCGAAACAGTAACAAGGAATCTCGAGCATGGGGGGCAATTTACTTTGCGTATTCCTGCTCAAAGTATGCATGAGTTTAACTTAATAGCCATAACTGGCGAAGTAGGTGCAGTGTCTATTATTCGTACTCCGCTTGAAGATGTAGAAATGGTTGAAAATGATATAATAATACGCCGAGAATTTTTTAAAGCAGGCACAGATATAAGCACTAATACCTTTGAGCAGGGAGATTTGGTGCGGGTGCAAATTACAATTGATTATTCTAGAACAGACTTAAGCGGCTCTTATATAATAACAGACTTTTTGCCAGCAGGGCTTGTACATGTACCAAATTCTTCGAGATTTGGGGATAGAAACAGCGTAGCAGGCTGGTGGGCACATGCCATAACTGAAGGGCAACGCATTACCTTTTTCGATTTTAACGGAAGGGTTGAGCGTGTACACACATACTTCTACTATGCTCGTGTAGTAAATCCTGGCGAATTTATGGCTGAAGGTACATTTGTGCAAAGTATAGGTGCAAGAGAGTATATATCTGTGGGAGAAAGCACGATAATAAGAATAATGCCGTAAGAATGATTTAAAGGCTACATTTTTTAAATGGAAATGTAGCCTTTATTGATTATTAAAAGTGCAGTATTTGACTGCTAAGTAATTAACTGATATAATAAATTTAAACGAATTATTTTTAACATATGAGCATACTACTTTATGATACATAAAAGGAGTGGTTAATTTGAAATCTCGTTATATTAAAACTGGTATGTTAATTTTTGCCTTGTGTTTTGTTAAGTATGCTTTAATTGTTCTTTCGCCTTATACAGGCGATGTATATGTAAGTGAAAAAACCAGAATAGCATTTTCTATAGAGAATTTCTACAGTCAACATGAAAGCACAGAGCGAGTTATGCTGTTAGAAGACCCGTGGGACTCTTTTTTGCATAGAGTAAACTTAATATCAAAGGCAAAAGAGCGGATTTTGATTGCTTCGTTTGCTATTCACGAAGGAGAAACCAGTGATATAATTGTAGGAGCACTTTTATCTGCGGCTGATAGGGGTGTAGATATAACAATTATTGTTAATGCTATAGGTGGTGCAGTTCCCTCAAGATATATGAATGTATTATCAGGGCATGATAATATTGTTGTTTATAGGTTTAATAGATTTGAATTTTTTAGGCCACAATTTATAAATGCCGCTCTTCATGATAAATATATGATAGTGGATGATAATCTAATGATTTTAGGCGGCAGAAACATGGGTGATAAGTATTATGAACCTGAAGGGTTTGTTGGAAGACTATCTCTAGACAGAGAAGTGTTAGTTTACAATACTAACCCAGATATTAATGGAAGCATAGTGGAAGTTACTTATTACTTTAATAGTAAAGTTACTTCTGAACGTGTATTTTTAAACAGAAGAGTAAGTAGAAATATAGCAGAGCAGAAAAATTATTATATTAATTTATATATGAAGTATAGAACAAACCCTATTTCCTTATATAATTTCGATTACTACGCCAATACAACTCGAACTAATAGAATAACATTAATAACAAACCCTATTGATACCGCAAAAAAAGAAAGTGTTGTTGCATATAATTTAATGATGATAGCAAGAAATAGTGATGTTATAGTAGCACAGTCGCCTTATATTGTTTTAACAAATAGAAACTTAAACTTTTTTTACGAAACTATTAGAGGCAGAGATGTTACATTATCAACTAATTCGCTTGCATCTACCCCTAATCTTCCAGCATTCTCAGCTTATTATGTTAATAGAAGAAATATATTGGATACGGGCATTACTATTTACGAATTTCAGTCTATAGAAGCGTCATTACATTCAAAAACATATTTGTTTGACGGTAGGCTCACAGCTATAGGCTCATTTAATTTAAACGAAAGAAGTATTCGTTCTGATACAGAATCTATGCTTATAATTGATAGTGAGGAATTTCATGATATAGTGCTTGAAGCAATTGAAGCCCAAATTGCACAAAGCCTAAGAGTAGGGCATGATAATAGGTATGAGATTAATAGCGAGGTAGAAGCGGCACCTGTATCTTTAGGAAAGAGGATTTTATATACATCAGCGGGGCATTTATTAAGAGGCTTTAGGTTTATGTTTTAATATTTGAAAGCAGGGTGAAAACAAATGAGTATTATTAAAAAGGTTAGGCAATACACGTTAGGAGAAGAAATAGGCAACTCTGTAACTCATGGTGTTATGGCACTTATAGTATTAGGAGGTATAGCACCAACAGCAATTAGAGCTTATTTAAGGCATGGAAGCTTAGGGGCAACAACTACAACTATATTTATGTGTTCAATCTTTCTTATGTTTTTATCTTCTGCAATATATCACAGTATGACAGTTGATACTAGGCATAAGCGAGTTATGCAAATTTTAGACCATTGTTTTATCTACGTTGCTATAGCAGGAACGTATACACCTATAGCATTATCAGTAATTGGTGGTTGGATGGGAGTTATTGTTGCACTTTTACAGTGGATAATGGTTATATTTGGAGTGTTGTATAAGTCTATAGTGAAAAGAAGAATTCCGAAAGTATCACTTACAATTTATCTTGTAATGGGCTGGTCTATAGTATTTGTTGCACCAATGTTTATTCGCAATGCAAGTTTGGGTTTGCAGTTACTTATTCTTGGTGGAGGAGTGTTTTACTCGGTAGGTGCATATTTTTACTCTAAAAAAGAAAAACGGTTTTTCCATATGGTGTGGCATTTATTTGTAAGCCTTGGTGCGGTGTGCCATTTCTTGGGAATATTATTATTTTTATAATAGTTTGGAGCGATTAAAATGGATGTTTTAGTTATAGATGGCATGGGTGGAGGAATTGGCAAAGCCATTATAGAACAGATAAGAAATAGCATTGAAGATGCGATTATTACGGCAGTGGGAACAAATTCTATAGCCACATCAGCCATGTTAAAAGCTGGGGCACAAATGGCAGCAACCGGCGAAAATGCCGTTGTTTATAACGCAGCAAAGGCGGACTACATTATTGGGGTTATGGGCATAATTTCTGCCAATGCAATGCACGGCGAAATAAGTTTGCAAATGGCACAGGCTGTTTCTTCAAGTAAGGCTCTTAAAATATTAATACCTATGGAGAAGTGCAATATTATGGTTGTAGGTGTGCAAGCGGCAACAATTCAGAGTTACATAAATGAAATTATTGAAAGATTAAAGGGTTGACAGTAAGGCTTGTTTTATGTTAAACTTATTTAGTAAATTGCACCATGAAGGTGCAACATAGCATTATAAAACATTAAGTATAATAATAAAAAATTAAAAACGTCATGAAGGCGCCAATTGTGTTGTAAAAATAACACAAGTCTTTTTGGCGTTTTTTAGCTTTTTAAAAAAGAAAGGGTATGTTAAAATGAAAAAAAGAAATAAAATAGTGAGTGTAGTTTTGGCATTGTGTCTTTGTTTGGCATTACTACCTATGAATGTTTTTGCCACAGGCGATTACGAAGGAAAAACCGTAGTTATTTATACAGGAAATATCCGAGGAAATGTTGATGTTTTGCCGTTAATAGCATCTGCTAGAGCAGATTTTGAAGCAAAAGGTGCTGATGTTATTCTTGTAGACACTGGTAATTTTCTGCAAGGAACAAGATATGGGGCATTTAACAGCGGTAGCACGATAATAACGCTTATGATAGCAGCAGGTTATGATGTTGTTGCTTTAGGTACATATGATTTTGCTTTTGGTACTGGTGCTCTTGGCACGGCATTTCATGGAGATGCTGTGGAATTTGGGCCTCTCGGAGAGCTTTTAGAGATGAATCCCGCATTTAGGGCAGTATCTGCAAATATTAGTGGAGAAAACGAATTTTTCCACAGCTTTACTGAAAATACAGAAATAGAAACTAATAGTGGCATTAGTATAGGCTTTTTTGGACTTATAAACCAAGCTATACCAAATATTATTCTAGAATCTAATTTAGCAGGGCTGCAATTTGTGAATCCTGCAAATGTAGCAAATGTACAAGTATCAGCCTTGACTGATAACGATTTAATTATTGGACTTTCTAATGCAAGTGCTGTAAATGTAAATGGTGCGATAATGATTGAAAATACTTCAACTAGTTTGTCGGATGGGGTAACAGTTGGTGCGATTATTATTGATAACGAGACTCTTGAATATACAAGGCAAAATATAAATCTTGAAGATTTTGAATCGCATGTTGGAGTTTTAGCGGCTGTTAATGAATTTAAGGCTGTGGTTGATAGTGCATTTGCACGTGTTGGTAGGTCTAATATAACGCTTAATGGCTCAACTGATGCAAATCGCAGTGGTGAAACAAATCTTGGCAACTTCTGGGCTGATGCCTTACGTTGGTTTGCTGTTTCAGGTGAAATTAATGAATTTTTTGATGAAGATGACGTTGCAATAGGAAATAATAGAATACATGTAGAAGCTAATAATGTGGTTGCACTATGGAATGCAGGAAACCTTAGAGATTACCTATATACTGGTGATGTAACAATTCAAGATTTAAGAAGAGTTTTGCCATTTCCAAACACAGTTGCAGTGATTTATTTAACTGGTGCAGAGCTTTTAGAGCAGTTAGAAGCAAGTTCGCAAGGATTGCCTTATTCTGTTGAAAATTTCGCTCTAGCGGCTTCACTAATGCACGTTTCGGGCATTGAGTATGTAATTGATACAAATATCGAATTTAACGCAGGAGAAGCTCATATGGGCAGAATTTGGCACAGAGCAGAAAGTGTTGAAAGAGTTACAATTACATCTATTAATGGTAATCCGTTTGACGAAACAGCAATTTACGCTGTAATAACTAGTAACGCAAACTTTAATGGCATGGATATTAGTTATGTTCTTAACGAGCGTGTAAGTGATACAGAAAATCGTAGCACAATAACAACTGCAAGAGTAGTTGACAATGCTGTTATGGGCTATATACTGTCACTACCAAATACAACTATTGAGGCAGCACATGCTACTCTA
>WQZK01000055.1 GCA_009780765.1 Defluviitaleaceae bacterium | reverse complement strand
GCATAAATTTGAGCCGAGAGAGCTTACAAAACCATTTTTTAACAAGGTTGCAAATCAAGACGATATTACTAAAATGCAGTATATAGATATAAATTTTTGGCTTATTGGTGATATTTTGCTAAAAGCTGATAAAATGAGCATGGCACATTCTTTGGAGGTTAGAGTTCCATTTTTGGATAAGAAAGTTTTTGAGGTTGCAAAAACTATTCCAACCAAGTGGAAAATTAATAACACATCAACAAAATATGCTTTTAGAATGGCGGCAAAAAAGCATTTGCCTGATGTAACGGCAGATAAGAAAAAGCTTGGTTTTCCTGTGCCTATAAGAATTTGGCTTAAAGAGGACGATGTTTACAGCATGGTGAAAACTACCTTTGCAAGCGAAGTTGCTAAGAATTTTTTTAACTCTGAAAAACTTTTAAAAATATTAAATTCACATCGGGCAGGAAAAGCTGATAATTCAAGAAAAATTTGGACAGTTTACATGTTTTTGGTGTGGTATAACGAGTTTTTTTAAATCTAATCTATGTATAAATAAGGAAATTAATGGTTAATATCCAATTAACTTTATTTATACAGGAGATGACTTAAATGAAAAAAATCTTTTGCATGTCGTTGTTTTTTGCGATTTTATTTGGCACAAATACTGTTCATGCACAAAATATTAACCACCCTGAACTTAGAATTGTTATAGATGGTGAGGTTTTAGGCTCCCAAATATCAGTTTTAAACAATTCGATTTATGTTTCTGCCAGAGAAATTGCTCCATACGTTGGAAAAAGTATTGATTGGTGCGAAATTGATGGGCTCATAATGCAGAGAAATGGTGTAAATCTTAACATGGGTTTTCATCTGCAAAACTCACGAGCAATGGTTTCTTTAAACGATATGTTAAGAAATGTACCTGCAAGCGTTGAGTTTCACCCAAACTTCAATGTTATTTCGATAAATATTGCTAAAAGTATAGAGGATGATGATTTGTTTGAAATTTTGCCAAACTTCTCATCATACACTCGTGAAGATTTAGAATGGCTTGCAAGAATTATTTTTGCCGAGGCTAGGGGCGAAGATTACAACGGCATGCTTGCTGTTGGAAATGTTGTTTTAAATCGAACAGTATCTCACCTATTTCCAGATACTATTAGAGAAGTAATTTTCGACAGGCAAAACGGAGTTCAATTTACACCAACATTAAACGGAAGTATTAATAATAACCCTTGCCAAGCTTCTTGGATGGCAGCCTTTGAAGTTTTAGAGGGTCGTTCAAACGTTGGTGCATCACTATTTTTCAAAAATCCAGCAATTGCAAGCAATACGTGGATTTCTAGAAACAGGCAGTTTGCAATGTCTATAGGTAATCATAGTTTTTATTATTAGAACATTCTTAAATTTGTGGGGCGGCCTAAATGTTCGCCCCTACAATACAGGAGGGAAAGCAATGCGTATACGTAAACACAAATGGACGCAGAAAGAGCTACAAATCAACAAAGCCATAGTTCAAGATGGCACTGTACATAAAGGCAAGTGGAATGAATTTTTTGGGAACGATAATCCTATACATATTGAGCTTGGCTCGGGCAAAGGCGGTTTTTTTGCTGAAATGTCTTTGCAGCACCAAGATATTAATTATATAGCTATAGAAAGACAAACAGAGATTATAGTGAGCGGTGCTAGAAAAATTAGAGAATTAAAAGAGCGTGGCTCTGAAGTTGATAACCTTGCTTTTTTAAGGGGTGACGCAAGAGATCTTTTGGATTACTTTGAAGAGGGCGAAATTTGCCAAGTTTTTATTAACTTTTGTGACCCATGGCCAAATCGCAAAAAATGGCATAAACGCAGACTTACGCATCATAGTTTCTTAGAAATATATAGAAAACTTTTGTCTGCAAATGGTGAAATACACTTTAAAACAGACCATACCGAGCTTTTTGAATTTTCGTTAAACGAATTTTCGGATAACAACTGGAAGCTTAAAAATATTTCATTAGACCTTCATAATAGTAACTTTGAAGATAATATTATGACAGAATACGAGCAGAAATTTTTTGAAAAAGGTATGGTTATATATAGGCTAGAAGCTATTTGTTTGAAGGATAAGCTAAAATAAATAAAAGAGCAGCGGTTAGGTTAAAGCATTGTACCGTTGCTTTTTTGTTGCCAAAGCAAGGTTCTAAACATAGAATATAAGTATAATTTTATCAAAGGTAAAGAAGACCCCCGCCTCAAAAATTTGCTTGCAAATTTTAGGCGGCGGGGTGCATCTTTATTTTGGCGGGGGTTCAATCCCCCGCCAAAACACGAATATTTCTGAAAGAAATATTCGTAACCTTGAAGTTTTGGAGTGATTAAAATGCAACATAATTTTACATCTTCAAGAGAAAATGAAGAGGATTTTAACTATTATGCTTTAACAGATGGCATAAGTATGCAAGGTGGTAGGCGTCGCCCACCACAAGGGGTAATGCCAACAGTTCCACCAAATTTAAGACCATCTCAACCAACACCAATAACACCAACAATACCAGTACAACCATCAAGGCCACAGCCTCAGCCAATTCCACCAAATGTGAGGCCTCACCCAATGCCAACTGTTCCAGTAAGGCCAACACCACCAAGGCCGCATCCAACCCCGCCACCAAGACCGACACCGCCAAGGCCACACCCGACGCCACCGAGGCCAACACCTCCACCAAGGCCTCATCCAACACCAACTCCAAGACCTCCTCACGGCGGAAACCACAACCACCGTCCAACAACACCCCCACCGAGAATGATTCCGCCAAGGTCGAGTGGATTTGGTGCAGTAGATGGCAGAGCCATTTCAAGATGTATGTTTAGAACGACATACGTATGGCTAAGAAATGGGCGAGAATTTTGGTTTTATCCTGTTTTTGTTGGTGGTAGAAGCGTCGCAGGTTTTAGATGGGATGGATTTAACTGGCGTTATATAGGTTTTGATTTAAACACCATAGACTTTTTTAGCTGTAGATAGGTGATGGTAATGCCATGAATTTTTTTGACAACACAATTTTATCACTACTTTCTTTAGATATTTTTAAGCAGATTTGTGAAAATAACATGATTCCTATAACAAAGCTTAATTTGGTTTTAGGAGTTTTGACAAAAAATGATGTTCCTTTTGACATGTCTTTTGTACCGGGAAACCGAAAGGCCGCGGCATCAATACAGCTCACGGTTCATGTAAATCCAACAACTACGATGGTTTTTGTTATAAATTTAGAGCCTGGGCCTTCGGTTTTTTCGCCAAGTCCTTAAATTATCCTATTGCACGTTTATACTGGTGCATAGCTACACTCACTCGATTTTTCTACACTTTTTGCTTCTGGTTTCGTGGAAAAATTGGTTCGTGGATGTGGTTATGCACCATTGCCTGTTGTAAAAGACGGGCAATTATTGTATACTGTAGATAAGAAAAGGAGTTGTTTTTATGCAAGCAATTAAAAATGTGTTAGTAACAATAGATTTAAACGAATTGCAGAAAAAAGAGATTGAAAATATCATGCCAAACGCAAATTTTACATATAAGCGTACAAATGATGTTTTGGCGGAAGAAGCACAATTGGCAAATATAATATTGGGAAATGTTGCACCTAGTCTAATTGAGGGAAGCACAAACTTAAAATGGCTCCAACTTTACACAGCTGGCTCTGAAAGGTTTCACAGCACGATTCCAAAAGATGCTATTTTAACTAATGCTGTTGGATCCTATGGGCTTGGAATTTCAGAATACTTAATCGGATATACCTTAATGCTTATGAAAAAATTGCATTTATATAGAGATAATCAAAATAAGGCTTTGTGGAGGTCGGAAGGCGAAATTTTGTCGATACAGGGTTCGAAAACGCTTATAATTGGTCTTGGTGATATAGGTTCGGAGTTTGGCAAGCGTATGAAGGCACTTAGCAGCTATGTTATTGGTGTTAAAAGAACGATGACGGAAAAACCAGATTATGTAGATGAACTTTACACAAGTGAGGATGTAGACAAGCTCTTGCCAGAAGCGGATATTATTGCTCTTGCTGTTCCTGACACACAAAACACAAAACACATCATCTCAAAAGAACGCCTTGAAAAGCTTAAAGAAACGGCAATAATCTTAAATGTTGGGCGTGGTTCGGCAATCGATACAGAAGCTCTTTGTGATGCAGTTTTAGAAGGTAAAGTTTTAGGTGCAGCACTTGATGTTACTCACGTAGAGCCGCTTCCATCGGACCATCGTGCGTGGTCAGTCGAAAATATTGTTATAACTCCTCATATTTCGGGCGGATTTAACTTGAAATATACAAGAGATAAAGCGGCGAGTATTATAGTCGAAAATTTTAAGGCTTACGCTAATGGCGAAAAGCTTCAAAATGTTGTAAATCTTGAAATAGGGTATTGATAAAAGGCGATAATCGTACTATAATATAATTATAAAGAAAGGAGAGTTTACATGAATTTTCTTCAAGATATAAAAAACAAAGCTAAGGCTAATAAAAAAACTATTGTTTTGCCTGAAACGGCGGACAAGCGTACGCTTGTAGCGGCTAATCAAATACTTTTAGAAGGGCTTAGTGATTTAATTTTAGTAGGCAATAAAGATAGTATTTTAAAAGATGCTACTGGGCTTGATTTATCGGCGGCTACATTTTTAGACCCTGAAAATTACGAAAAAATGCCAGAATTTGTGGCAAAACTCGTTGAAATGAGAAAATCAAAGGGCATGACGCAAGAAGATGCTGAAAAAACTCTTAAGAATCCGCTTTACTTTGCAGTTATGCTTGTTAATGAGGGCATTGCTGATGGTATGGTTGCCGGTGCGGCACACTCAACGGCAGATGTTTTACGCCCATCCTTACAAATTCTAAAAACTGCACCAGGCACTAAGCTTGTATCATCATTTTTTGTTATGGTTGTGCCTGATTGTGAACTTGGTGAAAACGGTATTTTTGTATTCTCTGATTGTGGGCTTGTGCAAAACCCAACGGCTCAGGAGCTTGCTTCTATTGCAATAAGCTCGGCTAAAAGCTTTGAGCAATTAGTTAAAAAAGAGCCTATTGTTGCTATGCTTTCACATTCTTCTATGGGTTCGGCAAAACATGCTGATATTGATAAGGTGGTTGAGGCTACAAGACTCGCTAAAGAAACGGCCCCAGAAATTAATCTTGATGGCGAATTTCAGCTTGATGCGGCAATTGTGCCTGAAATAGGGAAGGCTAAAGCATCTAATTCTTCGGTTGCAGGCAAAGCGAATGTTTTAATATTCCCTGATTTAGATGCTGGTAATATTGGATATAAATTGGTTCAAAGGCTTGCAAAAGCGGAAGCTTATGGCCCTGTTACACAAGGCATTAGAAAGCCTGTTAATGACCTTTCTCGTGGTTGTAGTGCCGAAGATATTGTTGGCGTTGTTGCAATTACGGCGGTTCAAGCACAAAGTATGTGATGGTTTAATAGCTTCAATACAGATGGGATGCGGGTCAAGCCCACCATGACGAATAGAAGAAATACAAAATACAATTCATAAGGAGAAGATTACAATGAAAATTTTAGTTTTAAACTGCGGAAGTTCGTCTTTAAAATATCAACTTATTGATATGTCGAATGAAAATGTTTTAGCAATTGGTTTGTGCGAAAGAATCGGGATTGACGGAAGGCTCAAGCACGATGGTAAAGGCGACAGATATATATCAAACGACCCAATGCCAGACCATACAGCAGCCGTTTCTATGGTTATTGATGCCTTGGTTGACAAAAATCACGGTGTTATTGATTCTATTGATGAGGTTGTGGCAGTTGGGCACAGAATCGTTCATGGAGGCGAATATTTTAGCAATTCAGTTGTTTTAACAGAAGATGTTAAAAAAGCGATTACGGCTTGTTGTGAGCTTGCTCCGCTTCATAACCCTGCAAACTTAATTGGTATCGAGGCTTGTGAAAAGTTACTTCCGGGCAAACCTCAAGTTGGTGTTTTTGATACAGCTTTCCATCAAACAATGCCAGAAGAGGCATACCTTTATGCAATTCCTTATGAATTATATGACAAATATAAAATTAGAAGATATGGCTTCCATGGTACAAGCCACAAATATGTTTCGGCTAGATGTGCAGAAATGCTTGGTAAACCTATTGAAGATTTGAAAATAATCACTTGCCACCTTGGAAACGGTGCAAGCGTTTGTGCGATTAAAGGCGGCAAATCGATTGATACTTCTATGGGCTTTACTCCGCTTGAAGGGCTTGCAATGGGCACAAGAAGCGGCGATATAGACCCTGCGGTTATCGCATTTATTTGTGAAAAAGAAGGCTTGTCAGTTAAAGAAGTTGAAAATATGTTAAACAAAGAATCGGGTGTTAAAGGCATTTCTGGCGGGATGAGCGACTTTAGGGATCTTGAAGATGGCCAAAAAGCGGGTAACAAAAAAGCTATTGTAGCACTTGATGTTTTCCATTATAGAGTGGCAAAATATGTTGGTGCGTATGCAGCAGCTATGAACGGTGTTGATGCAGTTGTATTCACGGCAGGAATTGGTGAAAATGGGCCAGAAACTCGTGAAGCAATCTGTGAATACTTAGGATACTTGGGTATTTTTATTGATAAAGACAAAAATAATTGCCGTGGTAAAGAAGTTGTAATTTCTACAGATGATTCTAAGGTTAAGGCTTTTGCTATTCCTACAAACGAAGAGCTTGTTATCGCAAGAGATACAAAGGCATTACTTGCATAATGAGAATTAGAGCTCACCACCTTTTGTGTACTCAAGGATTTCAAGGATATGGTTATGATGAAAACTTTACAAATCATCTTAAAAATATTATAGAAAAGTTTAAAACACAGCCTGATACTACGATACAACTTGTTTCTGAATGGGATGCTATTTGTGTTAAGTGTCCAAATTTGATGGAAGAAAAATGCCAAATGGATGAAACTTCGGATTTACGCATAAAAAAGATGGATAAAAATGTTTTAAAAGCTATAGATGTGCCGCAGAACGCTATTATAAAGTATTCTGCGGCGATAGAAAAAATAAATGATACGTTTAAAAACCGTTCGCAGCTTGAAAATATTTGTGGCAATTGTAGATGGACTGAGGTATGTTTATGGTATCTGTCTTTAAAAATGTAACGAATCAGAGTTTGATACGTGAAAAAGACGGGGTTTTTGTTTATAGATGCGACTTTAGGGGAAAACCTGCCGTTTTAAAGTATTTTGAGAACAAAAGCTATAGGCGAGAAATTTTAAACTATCAAATTCTTAATAAAATAGGTGTTAAAACAATAAAACTCTTAGACTTTTCCGAGAGTTTTATTGTGATGGAAGATGTTAACGCTTCTTTGGTTTGGCGGCTTGGATTGTCAGAAGATTTAGGTGACTTAAATGTAGCTAAAGGTCTTGCAAGTTGGTATTTTGATTTTCATGAAAAAGGATTAAAAGTTGAGGAGCTTTCAAGTTTATACTGCGAGTATGATGAGGTAACCAACGAAAATATTAGGCTTTTGGCCACAAAATTGCCAGAAGTCCAAAAAACTTTTGATTATATAATTTCTAACTACGAAAACCTTGTAAAACTTATAAAAATTCCAGAATACACGCTAACTTATAACGATTTTTATTACACAAATTTTATTGTTAAAAAAGATAAACAAGAAGCATTCATGTTTGATTATAATTTTTTGGGCAAAGGGTTTAGATATTCTGATATTAGAAACGTTTGTAGTTCACTAACTTCTAAGGCGGCAAAGGTTTTTACAGCTGAGTACAACAAGTTGTATTTTGAAAAACATGGTAAAAACAGAGTTGAAGAAGAAGCTTTAGAAAAGCAAATAAACGATGTGATTTCTTGCCTTTTTACGTTAATTAAAGCTTACGAGCGAGATACGTTTCCAAGCTGGGCAAGCGAAGAACGAGAAAAGGCTTTAAACGGGGATTTATTAAAAAATACTAAGAAGCTATTTGGAGGTGCTTAAACTTTGATTAATGAAATAAATTTAAACAATGCAGCAAGTTCTTATAAAAAGCCCGAAAATTCGGTAAATGCGATGGTTGAGTATCTTTTGAAAAATAGCCAGAACAATGCTTTGAGAGGCAGTTCTTTAAATAGCGGTCAAACTGTTATAGAAACTCGCTTAAACCTGTGTAAACTTTTTAATGTAAAAAAGCCTGAGCAAGTTATTTTCACATCCAGTGTAACAATGGCTTTAAACACTGTTATTTGTGGTGCGGTTAAAAAGGGCGATCATGTAATAACTACATCTGTAGAGCATAACGCTGTTTCAAGAGTTTTGCACTTTTTGGAAATGGAAGGTACTATAGAAATTACCTACATACAGTGTTCTGAAGAAGGCTTTTTAAACCCCGAAGATGTTAAGAAAAGCATACGCCAGAATACAAAGCTTATGGTTATGACGCATGCATCAAATGTTATGGGCACTATTTTAGATTATAAAGCTTGTGCAAAAATTTGCAAAGAAAACGGCGTGATGTTTGTTTTGGATGCGGCTCAAACGGCAGGATATTTAGACATAGATTTTGATAATTCTGATATAGATGTTTTAGCGTTTACAGGGCATAAGGCACTTATGGGACCTTGCGGAATTGGCGGTTTTACTTTAACAGAAGAAGCCAATAAAAAAATTAAGCCGTTTGTTTTTGGTGGAACGGGTAGTTTTTCTCAAAGCCTTGAACAGCCCGACTTTTTGCCAGATAAGTTTGAAGCAGGCACGAGCAATATTTTGGGTGTAATTGGTTTAAATGAAAGTATTAAATTTATAAACGATATTGGCCTTTCAGAAATAAGAAGTCATAAAGAAATGCTTACAAAAACTTTTCTTGATGGTCTTAAAAGCTTACCTGTAAAAGTTTATGGACCAATGGACGAAAAAAAACAGGCCCCTGTTGTTTCAATTACAGCTAAGGGGCACGATTTGGCAATTTTAAGCCATAAGTTATATGAAGAATATGGTATAATTACAAGGGCAGGGCTGCATTGTTCACCACTTGCACATAAAACAATTGGTACTTATCCAGAGGGCACGCTAAGATTTAGCTTTGGCTATTTTACTACTCTAGATGAAGTTAAATATGCACTAAAGGCTCTTGGGGAGATTTTAGCTAGATAGTAGTCTATGTTTTGTGGGCGAACAAAGTTCGCCCACACTTATAATTTAGGGGTATGCCCCTTATCCATTGCAT
>WQZK01000054.1 GCA_009780765.1 Defluviitaleaceae bacterium | reverse complement strand
TATACCCGACGGAATACTAACGCCAGATAAATACCCGAATTTATGCTATTTTCAAACTATGAAAGACTGGCAAGAGTTTATCAACAGAACACCACAAGAGTATAGCGACTGGATTGCAGGCGGTAAGCAAGAAATTATTGAATTTGAAATAGCTTATCTTATGAGCATATCGCAAACTCAAAAAGTTATTGTCGACACTAACATTCCTGTTAACGTCCTGCAAAAAATTGCAGATTATAACCAAGTTGCGATAATGCTTCCGCCACAATCTGTGTCTGTTAATCATTTTTTTGACCGTGATGATGCAGATAAAAAATTTATAAAAGAGCAAATAATGAAAGCAGAAAATCCTGAAAAAACTATGTCAAACTATCTCGCTTGCATGGCTAAATGCAATAGCAAAGAGATTTATGATAATTTTGCTAATAGTGGCTTTTTTACAATTATTCGTGAAGATGCAGCAAGTGATACAAAAGAAGAAACACTTAAAACACTTGCAAAACATTTTGGGCTTTAAAATTATATATTTTTAACAGATTAATTTATAACTAGTAAAATGGAGGAAAACGCTATGAAAAAAGACTTTGAAAATCAAATAAAAGAAAAATTGAACCTATCTTATGAAAAGGCTAATTTTTTTGCTTGGTTATGTGCTGTAAGAGTTTTGCCGCTTCTTGGAGCAGAAGGCAACTTAAAGTTTTGGAAGATAGGTGAACGGCAAAAACAATTGCTCTCAATATTAAGAGCAATTGATAGAAACCAGATCGAAAAAATTGATTATTTGGACGATCTTATCGATAGAATGGATTTTAGAATGGATGTTCTTAATACAGGTGCAATTGATGCCATTGGTGCTGATTTCGTTGCCCTTACTGCTACTTCATCTGTTCTATTCCGTATAAAATCTCCTTATACCTACGTTAAGGTTGCCAATAATGCCAACATCACTGCTACTTATTATGGTATAGATTTAAAACCTATTTTACTACAAGATTTAGATGCAATCACTGTCGAAAAAAATTGTTTTTATAATGACGTCACCATTTATGGCAAAATATGGGATGAATTTCAAAATGCTTTGCACAAGATGGGTTGCTCTTATTGGGGAAATTGGTACACCAACCTATTCGCTAATGGGTTTAAATTAGAAGATAAAGATCAAGAAGAAATTCGCCTTCGCCTTAACGCACCTGCTGCAATAATAAACGAAGGTGCTGCTGCAGTTGCGAAATATATGGCAAACTTGAAAATGCAAGGAAAAAAGGAGACTAAAGAAGCACGCATTATCTTACTTGGCACAAAAGGAGCAGGCAAAACATCTCTTGCCAAGAAATTGCAAAATGAGAATGCCTCTCTTCCAAGAAAGGACCAAAGCACATCGGGTATTGATACTCTAAAATTAGATTTTATTCCAAACGAAACTACTCATCTATGGGATTTTGGCGGACATGTTATAGTGCAAACTGTACATAAGTGTTTTATGTCGGCAGAGTGTGTCTACGTGCTTGTTGTTTACGGGCGTGGAGAAGAGCAGAAAGAAATTGATTATTTCCGAAAGTGGCTTACCACCGTGAAAACATACTCTAAGGGAAGTGCAAAAGTTTTTATCGTTTTAAATAAATTCGATCCTCATGATGCTCCGATACCGAAAGAAAAAATAGAAGAGGAGTTTCCAAACCTTGTTGCGGGTTATTATGACCTAAATTTTAGTCGCATTAAGCGTAACAAATCTGATAAAGATACACTTCGGAATTTTAAAGCACACATTAGAAACTATATAGAAACAAACTTTACATGACCCCTACCCAAAGAGTATTTTAAGGTAAAACAGGAGATTGAACGGATATTTAAGGAGCATAATAAGGAAATCTTAAACAAAACTGAAGTTGAAAAAATTTTCAAGCAATTTAACTTAGAAAATGACAGCGAAGGTGCTTTAAATTTCCTCAATACTCTTGGCGTTGCTTTACGTTATGATGAGATTCCTGGGCTTGTTTTGAATCCATCTTGGATTAGCAATGGAATTTATACGATAATCAATTATATGGAAAATAATAGTGTTTCAAATATCCATGAAGATGTTATCCCTACAATTTTTAAGGACAAAGATGCTGTAAGGTATCATGTTGATAACTGTAAACATCTTTATAAGCTTATGGTTCAATTTGAGCTTGCGTTCACTACGAATGATGAGCCGGGTGAATTATTTGTTCCTGCTGTATTTCCGATCAATAAACTTACAGGTATTCCTCGCCCTAAGCCAGATGATGAGCCTCTCGCACGTAAATACAGTTTTGAAATTGCATTGTCAGAGAGCATTTTCCCAAGATATATACAGCGAAATCATCAGCATATTAGACGAAATGAAAGCGGTGAACGCTTTATGTGCCGTGATGAGATGTTCCTTGTTAAAAATGCTACATATGCGATAGTAACTAAGGAGTCAAGAAAGATTGAAATAACAGTTTGGGGAAAGGACAAAAGTGCTTTTCTTCAAGAGTTACACGAAGGACTTTCTGTTTTGTTAGAAGAGAATTGGTCGCAATGGGAACGTGATGAAGTAAAATTGTCTAATAAGTACTATGAAACAGACTTCATTCGCGAGTTGCATCATGCTGGCGTTGAAGAAATTGGAGGTCAAAAGATAGAGAAGACAGTTAAAGTATATAATATTAGTCTTATTAATATCAAAACTAAGATTGAAAAAGCTCAAGCGAGCCTTGCTGGTTTGGATATTACAGGTGTTGAAATCAAATAAAACTATGAAACTTAAAAAACATAATTAAGTAACAACTCCTGCCAAAAAGAATACGTTTATGAAAAAATATATAACATGACACACTCATGTCATAAACAATAGGAACATGTTTGAAAAGCTACTCATGCTTCTTGAATTCATTCACTTTGTTAAAAATCAGACCTCTAGTAAACGCTTTAAGAATAAGGAGATAATTAACGAATTTACAGTAAATGTTTCTGTAAATATTGCGGGGTTAAATATTTCAAAGGACTAATTCAATGCTCAAAAAATAACAGAGAAACCTCTATCCTTTCAATAGAAGTGGCAGGAATTTCTCTGTTATTTTTTCATAAAAAAGCAGCATATCATAAAGAAAATATATTATGCCCATCCATTTCCACTTAAAGATGTGTGCCATGTCAATACATTTCTGTATAGTTTACCAAGAGTCTTTTTTTGCACAAATCAAGCAATATACGTAGATACTGCCATTTGCCTACAATCTTTATGTAAGTTAAACCACTAACAAATACCTCATATCTTGTGTGTTTGCCAAACTCAACAATATTTTGAATATTTTACGTGAAAAGAACCACTCGTTCACGATTTATGGGCTACCTTGTTGCAAAAAATGGGACAGCTTTTTATTGAGGATGGATCACAAATAAAATTAATGCAAAAATATTTAAGGCCTTTGCGAGAAAGTGCGTCTCACAAAGACCACATCTAATTATTTTAGTAATCATCAGTACTGTCAAGGTTAGGTAGTATTTTCTTACGAGAGCATCACTCGTCAGAAAATACTACCTAACCTTGACAGTACTGGTCTACCATTTGTGAAACGCTGGTCCAAAATCAGCGATACACTGGTCCATTTTTTGTGAGCGAGTGATCTATTTTTGTGCTATATGCAATATTTGCATTCGAACATTGTTTATAATTGATTTTGCTACTTCTTACTACGAAGAACGTAATTAGAAGCAAAGTAATACTTTTTCATAATTCACCATCCCTACGCTTTGAAGCGCAAAACTAAAGTGATTTAATACGATTTTCAATTTATGAACGCCGTAATTATTTCGATTTTTACTAAAACGTTCGAGACAATAGCTCCTAAAGTTCTTTGGGTGGGGTTAACTAGCATACCCATATCGTGCTTATAAGAACACATTAAAATAAGCCATGCGTCAGTTGGTGTAAGCGAATATGTTCTTTCCTGTACAAGCACCAGTTCGATACAAGAAACAATCATCATAGAATGCGTTGCATTGTGATTACAAAAAAGCGATAATTTGAACTACACATCTTATAGCCAAACTACCCTTATGAAAATTATTTTAGCGGATTCAATCATGACAATATAATATGGATAATACGATGCTCGTTATCTGCACAAAAGATATATTTTAAACTTATTTATATACCACAAGCATCACTAAACTCTTTCATTCTACGCTCAATCGATAATATTGACTTATAGAATTCACATGCTTTAGTATCTTCATCGTTACCAAAAATTATAGGTGCTACATCTAAACTTGCGACATCTGATTTTTCCATAAACATTTCATACGTTTCTCTGAAATTGTTAAAATAACTAAAATCTTTCGAAAAATTCATATTTTTTATATGCTTAATGTACTCCTCTATATGATTATCACATCTATCTTTATATTTGCCGTCTATTTGTGTTTTAGCCCGATCATTAACTTCTTTAACTATTAATTTTTTGAGTTCACTAATTTTTGGTAAATTCGATTTTTCTAATATAGTTTCAATCAAATTATCATTGATAATTTGGTCATGGATATTTTGAAAATTTTGTATATTATATGTTATGCATGCAAAAAGGAAGCTTATATCCGAATTCTTTATAAAATACGGTTTAGCCTCATTTTGTAATATGCTTGGAATTCTAAGTTTTTTATAGCACTCTATTGGCATGTTTAAACACAAAAATCCTATCAAGCTAGAAAATTGAAATGCTTGAAGTATATCTGAAAAGCCCAGCACATTGGCTACAAAACGAGCATTTACATAGTATACTATCACGTCAGTATTATAAATGAGTTTTTCATAATATCGCTGAAGCAACCCCCTTTCAACAATTTGTTCTTCATCATTAAGACTTGAAATATGTGCCATATCTATCATGAATTCATTATACATAGCTCTCGATTCAACAATTGATTCGAAAGATAAGGGAACTCTCGCAATAAATTCGTTTGCATTTGTATAAAAATTTATAAACATAATAGGGGATTTTTTGTCTAGCCTGCCATCATTATCGAACCTGTAGCCTGTAGTAATTTTATAATTCCATCTGTTTGAAACATCATCATTCCTTGATTGATTTATAACTGTAAAATACTTTGAAAATTTCATCCTTAATATTTCTTTATATAGTTTTTTAATATTAAAAAACAGCTCAGTATCATTTGATTCCCGAGAATGTATAGCATTATAATTCAAAACCAATAAATCTATACCGCGCAATGAAGATACATTGTCTCGGTAGTGAGTTATTTCATGAACAAGCAATTTAATGTCTTCCACTCTTGAGCTAACCCTAAACTCATCTGCTGATGAAATTTTATTGATTTTAATTGTTTGTGATATAAAATCATATTCACCGTCCGTCCCAATATTCGGAAACAAGCTAAAATCGCTTCTATACATAACATAACCCCAATCTTAAAATTATATTTACAAAAACCAAAAATCTACTTCATCTATATATCTACACCACTGCTAACAAGATTATGGATAATGCGTGGTTGGATAAATTAATTATGGAAATGATTTATACAAACTAACAAAATTATCTATTACTAGAATACTCAGATAAAAATTGATCGATTTTTATACACTCATTGCTTCCATTAGTTGGAAAACGAAGAAGTGGAATGCCATACAATTTTAAAATACTATCTTTAAGTCGGTCTCTTTTATATTGATTTGTTCCTGGTTTATGGTAGTTAAATCCATCAACTTCAATAGCAAGCACAGGCATTCTGCTAATTTTACTATAAAGTAGGAAATCCAAATGTGTAGATGAATTTGCTGCATACTTATATTGTGCATAAGTCATGAGTTTTACATCTTTAATAATCATATTTAATGGTTGGTGGCAAATCACATCAAGCGACAAGTATTTATATCTCTCTAATATATCCAAAATCTCACAATACATCAAGTTTTCAGAATCGTACTCAGATATTCTCTTATGTTTTTTAAGGAAAGCGATCCTAGCTTTTGTATATTGGGAGTATAATAAGTCGAAAACTGAGCGTATTTCGCTATGTATAATTTCAAAATTATTATATTCAATGTACGAAATCAAATCACTGATATTACTATCTTTCGGTTGCTCATTGCCTGAAACGACAAGACCTAATTGTTTTTTTGCACGGGATATAGCTACATTTAAAAGATATGGGTCATCTGAGAAATCTGTCACCACATCATCAACTGTCGTGAGAAGTATTATATCTTTTTCGCGCCCTTGAAATTTATGCACAGTTTCCACTTCAACAGGGTGTTCTAACTGCTCTTTTATAACACTTACTTGGTCTCTATATGGGGCAATAATCCCTATATCTTCTGGATTTAGCCCGCAAATTATAGGAAGCACTTCATGAATTGTGACATCTATCTGACGTTGATTTATACGTCCACGTTTATGCTCACCAACAACTGTTTTAAAAGCCATTAAAGTGTCTGTTTCATCGTAGTCTTGAGTCATAATTATTAGTTCATTATTATAAAATTTTTGGTTACAAAAGCCAATAATCTTTGGATGACAACGATAGTGTTCTCTCAGTAGAGTTTGGGGAGCATCATAGAATATACTACAAACAGATTTTAGAAAGCTATTTTCAGTAAAAGAATACCCCAAGGGTAACTTATAGGAGTTAAAAATTGCATCATAACATTCCTTTAAATCTTTTTTTACAATGTTGGGTAATTGCTTTAAATCTCCAACAATAACAGCATTTTTAGCACAAGAAAGAGATAATGCACCGGTCGCAATATCTACCTGTGACGCCTCGTCCATTATAATATAGTCATATATTAAATCCTTCAAACTGCTACGAGCAGAAAATGTTGTGCTTAGGATTATGGGGTATTCTTTAATAACTTTATCTGGGCATTGCCACAAATCATCTTTTGAAAATAATGTACGTTTTTCCTTGCCTCCATAACGCTCAAATAATTCTGCACGCAAATAATCCATCGACCATTTAGTTAATTCACTTATTTTATTTTTAGCATCCATAGATTTGAGCTTGCTCTCCAAACTAATAATTTCATTGGTTAATTCTAACTGCCTTGAATGGTAAAATGTGCTTTGGATTATTGTAGTAATGTTCAGTAGGTCACTTTTGTACAAACTCCAATCTAATATTCTATAGGCGAATGTATTTTTAATCTTAAACCAAAGAGATACCCCTCTCTCCTTTTCAGAAAGCTTACAACATTCTATCCACAATTGCATAATTTTCTCTTCACTTAAACGATTGCTCACTTTAAGCTCGGAATAGGGCAGGTTAGCCTCACTACAGTATTGTTTAAAGTATTTTATTTCAAGATTTAATGAAGCTAAATCAATTCGTGCCCGTGCAATACGCTCTTGTGCAGAAAATACAGTTAAAAGCTGGCTCGCATGGCTTTGTATTTTTGACATTAACTCAGACCTTTGCTTATAATCCATCTCCCAGTGAGCTATGTCTGGATAAGAACCTGTTTGGTCATTTATAAATTTAGTTTTGTTACAATCTCGTCCTAAATATGCAGCAAGGAAGTCTAACTCATATGACGGACTAGACAGCTTCTCTAAAACATTTAAAATTGCTGAATTATTATTTGATACGATTTGCACATTTTTCTTCATAATTAATAAATTTGCAATAATGTTAAGAATTGTTTGTGTTTTTCCCGTTCCTGGAGGTCCTTGAATAATACTGACTTGATTTGATAGTGCATTAGCAACTGCTTCAAATTGGCTTGCATTACCACCAAATGGGAAAATAAAGCTATTTTCTTCATAAGTACGTAGCTTATACGTTTGCGGGTTTATATAGCAAGCCATTACTGTATCAGTGCCAACGAATTCAAGTTTTTCATACTGTTTTTGAAGAAGTGCCTTCCCATTATCATCTCTCAATTCATTTATGCAAGATATTTGCTTTAGATAGTTTATGCAATTTTGTGCCGTATAGCAAGTAAGACATGAGTATGTAACTTTTAGATTATCACTTGGATATAGGCGCTCACTTCCATTTATGAATTTAATATACCAGTAATTTGCCACTTTACCATAGAATATCGATATAAATTTAATGTTAAACAATTTACGTCCCGAATGCACAATAACCATGGTATCTGGGTTTGGTGTATCTGAGATATCTAATAACTCAATTGAGCCCTGATTATAGATGCTAGTTGTGCCATTGTTAAAAGTAATATTATAATTATAGGTTAATGGATTATATTCACAGGATTTAACATCACTAGTAATATCTTTATTATTATATAAGAGTAATTGCTTACTTCTATCCATGATATATCTCCCTGCTTTCAATGTTTTTTAGATATCTTTAAACCAACGCATTTAGCTTATACTCTGTACACGATAATTCATAATGAAATTTACATGTCGAGTATTTTAGGTTGCTGGCTAATATCATACTTTTGAATAATTTTTAAATTATGGCTAATGTGAAGTTGTCAGTCCAGTAAATCCTTTACTAGCGCCATATTATCCATGATTATGACAGTACTTGGATGGTCAAAGCCTAGCCCCCCCTTATTAATTTCCAAAGCCTTCTGATACCATTCCAGTGCCTTGAGGTAATCTCCCTGACTAGAGTACACGCCCGCAATGTTATTATAGGTTGAGGCGGTATCTGGATGGTTTAAACCCAACACTTTTTCATTGATTTTCAAAGCCTTTTGATACAGTTCCAATGCCTTAGGGTAATCTCCCTGGCTAGAGTGCACTAATGCAATATTATTATAGGTCGTAGCAGTGGATGGGTGGTCTAAGCCCAACACTTTTTCATTGATTTTCAAAGCTTTTTGAAACCATTCTAGGGCTTCATAATAATTACCTTGGCTATAATATGCACCCGCAATATTATTATAAGTAGTTGCAGTGTTTGGATGGTCTAAGCCCAACATTTTTTCACGGATTTTCAAAGCCTTCTGATACCACTCCAGTGCTTTGGAATAATTCCCCTGAATGTCAAACACACTCGCAATATTATTATAGGTTGTGGCGGTTGATGGATGTCCTAAGCCCAATACCTTTTCACGAATTACCAAAGCCTTCTGATACCATTCCAGTGTCTTGATATATTCTCCTTGATGAGAATACACACTTGCGATGTTATTGTAGGTTGTAGCGGTAGATGGGTGATCTAATCCCATTATCTTCTCACGGATTTCTAAAGCCTTCTGATACCATTCCAG
>WQZK01000053.1 GCA_009780765.1 Defluviitaleaceae bacterium | reverse complement strand
GGCGTACACAGTACGCCCCTACACATCACGGCAGAAAAAGTTTTCATTATCATAGTTTAGTTAATTTCGATACAATTCTAATGCCCTACTTACTTTACGCGAGCCATTAAATACTCATCTATATGCGTTCCATTTCTAATAATGGCTTTTTTCATAATTCCCTCAACTTCAAACCCAAATTTTTTATATAGCTTAATTGCACTCTCGTTTTCAACGTAAACAGCAAGCTCAACCCGAACAAGCATAAGCCAATTATCTGCCAACTCTAAAAGCGTTTCCATAAGCTTTTTTCCTACACCTTTGCCGTGAAAATCTTTATGCACAAATATACCAATTGTTGCACGATGGCGTTTTCTATGGTTTGGGAACACATTTAGGCTTGCACTGCCGATAATTATTTCACTCCCGTCATCGTTTTTTGATACGGCAACAAAAGCGTGAGTATTATCATCCATATTAGCTATAATATCCTCATTCTGCTTGATACGTTCTGACGGCATACCCAATATATTTTCAAAAACACCAACCATTCGCCTAAGTTCATTTATTCCCGCTCCATCTCCCGCTTTAACTGGGCGTATATAAAATTCCATAACCGACTCCTGACTATATAAAATCTCTAATTTTTGTGAACTATTTTACAGGAATATAAATATCCATATAAGTAATTCCATTTATTTCAATAACCTCTTCAAGACAGTAGCGGCTCTCCCAAGTTGTTGTTTTATACTCGCTACTCTGAACAAATTCAAAAAGCTTTTTATACCCATTAGGAATTGTTTCAAATGGGTTGTTAAATGGCTCTGTTATTCGCATAACAGCATATTCATCAGCCTCCAAATATGTAATTTCCGCACCATCGCATTTTGGAGTAAAATTTTCAGGTAAGGTATATAAATAAACGTAGCCTCTTAAATTAAATTTTGCTCTTTGCTCTTCGCTTACAAAAGGGAAGTCCCACCCAAACTTTCTTGGCATATAGCCTTTCACATCCAAAAGCCCACTATTTTTTGCCCAATTATTCATATATGCTACTACATCATTTTCAGGGCTAGGGCTTATAATAACATACCTTGCCACCTTAACTTTTTCTAATGCTACAATTTTTATTTCACTATAAATATTATTATCCATTTAAACAACCTCCACTAATATAGATAATTCAAAATGCTTATTATAATGCCCCTGTTAATACCAAGATTGCAAATGTAAGGCCAGCAGCAAATATCAAAGACCCTATAACAATCCCCCAAATTAGCAAGAAAAGCTTAGCAAAAGACATATGCTTTCGTATAACAATTTCTTCATTTTCAAGAAATTCGCTTTCAGGCAAGCTTATAATGCGATAATATCCCGAAGCTACTGCCTCGAAGTACCCAACAAGTATAGTTGAATTTCTTGTACCATGGCTTTGCATCAAACCACTTGAAGGTGTATATTTAACTTCTCTATATGTTGAAACCTGCTCCACCGAAAAATTAACTTTTGGAAACATATTAGCTAAAGTTCCGTGCCCTCTCCATAACCAAAACCTATCACGTCTGATATTTACTCCATATCTACCGGGCTTCGGAATATTTACCATCGTTTCGGTAACAGAAGCATCATATCTATGATTCCACCCAACAAACGGTGCCACTAACATAATAATAGAAATAGCTAAAAGAGCAAGCCCTATTGTTGCTACCCCGAAAAAAACAAATTCCATGCAATTAGCCCCCTGTTTACAATTGAATATTTACAAAAATCGGCAAAGTAGTGTTCTACCTTGCCGATGTTAAGTATTATTTATTTACTGCATCTTTAAGAACTTTACCAACTTTAAATTTAACAGCTTTAGAAGCAGGTATGTCCATAGGCTCGTTTGTTCTTGGGTTTCTACCAACTCTAGCTTCACGAGAAACAACCTCTAAAGTCATAAAGCCAACAAGTTGAACTTTGCCACCTTTTGTAAGCTCTGCTGTAACAACTTCCTCAAAAGCTTTTAAAAATTTTTCTGCATCAACTTTTTTTAATTCTGCATTTTTTGCAATCGCTGATAATAATTCAGTTTTGTTCATTTTTAATTTCCTCCTTGATAAGGTACATATATAGATTGTGAATTGTGCAGGGAAATACACTCCCTCTTTTCTATTCATTATTTATTTATACCCTTTTCTTGGTCATTTGTCAAGCAAAAATCAATATTTTCTATAGTTTTTTTGATTTTTTCAAATATTTTTAATTAATTTTGAGAAACTAACCATTTTTTGGCACTTTAAATCGCTTTAGTCTAAGTGCATTTAATAGCACTGAAACCGAACTAAAACTCATAGCTAGAGCTGCAAGCATTGGGTCTAAAAGCCTTCCGCCTAAAAGATATAATCCACCCATTGCAATAGGTATGCCCGCCGTATTGTAGAAAAATGCCCAAAACAAGTTTTGCTTTATATTTCTTATTGTTTTTTTGCTTAAAGATATTGCCGTTACAACGTCCATCAAATCGCTACGCATTAAAACTATATCTGCCGATTCTATGGCCACATCTGTGCCAGAACCTATTGCAATTCCAACGTCCGACTGAGCGAGAGCTGGTGCATCATTAATACCATCACCAACAAACGCAACAATATTTCCGTTTTCTTGAAGCTTAATGACCTGCTCAGATTTTTCGTGCGGCAAAACTTCTGAAAGAACGATGTCGATTCCAACTTGCTTAGCAATAGCATCTGCCGTCCTTTTATTATCGCCCGTTATCATCGCCGTTTTTATACCCATTTTATGAAGTGTTTCTATAGCACGCTTACTGCTAGGCTTTAATGTGTCAGAAACGGCTATAATTCCGCTAAATTTATTGTCTATTGAAATAAACATCGGAGTTTTTCCATCGTTCGCTAAATCGTTAGAAATGGCCAGAAAATCGCCTAAGTCTATGTTTCTGTCGTCCATAAGCTTTTTATTGCCCAGAAGGACGTTTTTACCATCAATCAAAACTTCTATGCCATGCCCCGGTATTGCATTAAAATTTTCTGCATTTAATAATTCAAGATTTCTTTCCTCTGCAGCCTTAACAATGGCTTCGCCAAGGGGATGCTCCGAAGTTTTTTCAGAAGATGCCGCAATTTTTAAAAGTTCGCTCTCTTCAATGCCATTCGCTACAATGTTCGTAACAATCGGCTTACCTTCTGTAATCGTGCCAGTTTTATCAAAAACAACCGTTTTAATTTTGTGTGCAGTTTCTAAAGACTCTCCCGATTTAATTAAAACGCCGTTTTCGGCCCCTTTACCAGTTCCAACCATTATTGCTGTTGGCGTTGCAAGCCCCAAAGCACAAGGACACGCAATAATTAGCACCGAAATAAATATCGTAAGCGAGAAATAAAGGCTATAGTCTGTAAAAATAAGCCAAGCAAGCCCTGTTAATAAAGCAATTCCCATAACTATCGGCACAAAATAGCTAGAAACAATATCAGCAAGCTGTGCAATAGGTGCTTTTTTTGCCTGTGCATCTTCTACAAGCTTGATTATTTGCGATAAAACCGTGTCTTTTCCAACTTTTGTTGCCTTATATTTAATCGAGCCGTTTTTGTTGATACTTGCTCCAATTATTTTATCACCAAGCTTCTTTTCAACTGGAATACTTTCTCCCGTTAACATAGATTCGTCAACCGAAGTATGCCCCTCCACAACCTCGCCATCAACTGGCATTTTTTCACCAGGGCGAATAATTATTATATCACCAACCGTTACCTCTTCAATATCAACTTCAATCTCCACACCATCACGCAAAACCTTTGCCGTTTTAGGTGCAAGCCCCATTAGTTTTTTAATCGCTTGCGAAGTTTTACCTTTCGTAACAATCTCCATATATTTACCAAGTGCAATAAGCATAAGAATTACACCCGCCGTTTCAAAATAAAGCGAATGATGTACGTGATGAATTTCGCCCCTAAAAATCATAATCGCTGCATATACGCTATATAAATATGCCGCCAGCGTTCCAATTGCAATAAGCGAGTCCATATTTGGCGAAAGTTTTTTAATAGATTTAAAACCAACCGTGTAAAACTTATGGCAAAATATCATAACAGGTGTTGTTAATAAAAATTGCGTTGTTGCAAAAAATCTTGGATAATTCATAGGGTTCCAGCTAAATTCAACACCAAACTCCATTAGTAGCATTGGGCCCATAACAAATATTAAAAGTGGTACCGTAAAAATTGCCGATAACACAAATCTTTTAAACATTTTCTTTATTTCTTTTTGCTCTCTTTCAAAAGAATCCTCTTCAGATACAACTTTAAAGCCAAGCTTTTCGACCTCCGCTTCTATTTTCTGCACATTAATCTTTTTAGGATCGAAGTTTAAACTTAGTTTTCCTGTTGCAAAATTAACGCTTACATCCGTTGCTGAATCTAGCTTTTTTATTGCTTTTTCAAGTGCTGCAGAACAAGCCGCACAAGTCATGCCCGAAATTTTCAATGTTATATTTTCCATTACTTATACGCCTCCTGTAAAAATTTAGAGAAATTTTTCATAAAATCATCTATTGCTTCATCATCACCAGTTTTCGCTTGCTCTATCAAGCAGGATTTTAAATGATTTTCGATTATAATTTTTGAAATAGAAGATAGTGCCGAACGGCAAGCCATAAGCTGTATTAAAATATCTGTGCAATAAGCATCATTTTCAAGCATATTTTGAATACCTTTTATTTGCCCCGCCGTTATGTTTAGCCTTCTATTTAGGTCTTTTTTTAATTTTTCTGAACGATTTGTTGTCATGCTTTATATCACTCCTTATAAAACGATTATACCATAAGGGGGTATAGGTGTCAATAGAAATGATAAAAATAATCTTGTTATATTTTGCATTTTGTGTTACACTAATAATGGTGATTTTTGTGGAAATGGTAAAAACAAATAATTTAGTATTTAAATATTCGAGATATAATGCAGAAAGTGATGAAAAAGAGTATTTTTCTGCCCTAAAAGACGTTAATTTAAGCATAAACAAAGGTGAATTTATTGCAATTCTTGGGCATAATGGCTCTGGTAAATCTACTCTTGCAAAACATATGAACGCACTTTTAACCCCAACCGAGGGAGTAGTGTATGTTAAAGGATTAAACACAAAAGACGAAAACAACACTTGGGAAATTCGTCATCTGGCTGGCATGGTATTTCAAAACCCTGATAATCAAATAGTTGCGGCCGTGGTTGAAGAAGATGTTGCGTTTGGAGTTGAAAATTTAGGCGTACCATCAGAAGAAATTAGAGAGCGTGTAGATGATGCCCTTAAATGGGTTAATATGTACGATTTTTCTAAAAACACGCCAAGCTTACTCTCTGGCGGGCAAAAGCAACGTATTGCAATTGCAGGAATTTTGGCAATGAAACCCGAATGTATAATTTTTGACGAAGCCACCGCAATGCTTGACCCTATTGGCCGTAAGGAAGTTATGCAGGCCGTTATCAGGCTTAATCGTGAAGAGGGCATAACGGTTATTTTTATAACGCATCATATGGATGAAGCCGTTTTGGCTGACCGTGTGGTTGTTATGGAAGACGGCGAAATTGTTTTAGACGATGTGCCGAAAAAAATTTTTTGCCAAGTAGAAAAACTTAAAAGCTTGGCACTTGATGTTCCGCAGGTTACAGAACTTGCATCACTTTTAATAAAAAAAGGCATAAATTTGCCTAATGATATAATTACTATTGATGAAATGGCGGATTACCTATGTCGATTGAAGTAAAAAATTTAACTCATATTTACAGCGAAAATACGGCATTTGAAAAAAAAGCCGTTGATGATATGAACTTTAAAATAAATAAAGGCGAATTTGTTGGCCTTATTGGGCATACAGGTTCTGGCAAATCCACGCTTGTGCAGCATTTGAACGGTCTTTTAAAGCCCTCAAGCGGCAATGTTTATATAGATGGTGAAGAAATCCACACAAACAAAAAAACTTTACGTGCCGCACGCCAAAAAGTTGGGCTTGTTTTTCAATATCCCGAGCATCAGCTTTTTGAAACAACCGTTTACAAAGATGTTGCTTTTGGGCCAAAAAATATGAAGCTTTCTGAAGAAGAGATTGACAGGAGGGTTAAAACTGCACTTGCTCTTGTTGGCGTTTCTCAGGAATTGTTTGAAAAATCGCCGTTTGAGCTTTCTGGCGGGCAAAAACGAAGGGTTGCAATTGCTGGGGTGTTGGCTATGGAACCTGAAGTTTTAGTTATGGACGAACCCATGGCAGGGCTAGACCCTAAGGGGCGAGATGAAATTCTTTCGCAAATAAAAACACTTCACGAAAAGCTTAATAACACCATAATAATTGTATCTCATAGCATGGAAGATATTTCAAAAATCACAGATAGAATACTAGTCCTCGACAAGGGCAAATTAAAATACGAAGGAACGCCACGAGAAGTTTTTAAAAACGCCTATGAGCTTGAAAAAATAGGGCTTATGGCACCGCAAATATCGTATTTAATTAAAGCACTAAACGAGCGATGCTTTGAAATAAAAGACGATATTTACACAGTTGACGAGGCTTTAGAAGAAATTAGCAAATTATTACTTGGTGCAGGTGAAGCCAATGATTAAATCAATAATGGGAATAGTTTTTGATTGCCCCAACGCTAATAATTTAGCCGACTTTTACAAAAAACTTACAGGCTGGCAAAAAGAAATATCCAGCAATGAATGGGCATCATTACGAACAGAGCAAGGCATACTACTCGTATTTCAAACTGTAGAGAATTATATGCCACCCACTTGGCCATCTGAAAATGGCAAGCAGCAACAAATGGTTCATATAGATTTTAAAGTAGATAACTTAAAAGAGGCAGAAGAGCTGGCTTTGGCAAATGGTGCTAAAAAATCTGATGTTCAGTTTTTTGAAAACTCAACTGTGATGTTCGACCCTGCTGGACATCCATTCTGCCTTGTTCTTGAATAGGAGATAAATATGAAACTAAACGTAACAATAGGAAAATATTATCCCGCAGATAGCATTTTGCATAGGCTAGACCCAAGGGTTAAGCTTGCTTCAACCTTTGCATTTATAATACTCCTTTTTGTAGCAAACGATTTTTGGGGCTATTTGCTTTCTGGTGTGAGTATTTTTTCGGTAATGCTTTTATCTAAAATACCGTTAAAATTCATTTTTAAGGGACTTAGAGCCGTAATTTTTATAATTTTGTTCACAGTTGTGTTCAATGTGTTTTTTGTTCATGGTGAACGAGTTTTGTTTGAGTTTTGGATTGTGCGTGTAACGCTTGAGGGAGTTTTTACTTCTATTAGGCTTGCTTCTAGGCTTGTAATGCTTGTTTTGGCATCGTCTGTTTTAACGCTTACAACAAGCCCTTTGCAACTTACTGATGGAATTGAGTATGGGCTTAAACCGCTTAAAAAAATTGGCGTTCCTGCCCATGAAATTGCCATGATGATGACGATTGCACTTAGATTCATCCCAACTCTAATGGAAGAGGTTGATAAAATATCAAAAGCCCAAATGGCAAGAGGTGCCGAGTTTGACACGGGAAATATTATAGACAAGGCAAAAGCAATGGTTCCCCTGCTCGTTCCTCTTTTCATTTCGGCGTTTACTCGTGCCGAAGAGCTTGCTATGGCCATGGAGGCACGTTGTTATAGGGGTGATGTTGGCAGAACAAGAATGAAGGTTTTAAAATACACAAAATCAGATTATATCTCAAGTGTACTTATGGTTGCTTTTGGCTCGGCGATTATCCTGATTAGGGTTCTTTTGTAAGTGTATATATACAATAGTTTAATATGCTTGCAAAAAAATATTTTTCTTATATAATAATTTATGTGAAAAATAATAATCTGGAGGAATTTTAATCATGCAACAAAATAAAAAATTTAACGTGTATACTCTAACAACTATCGGCATTATGGCAGCACTTATATTTGTAAGTTCTAGATTTATGCAAGTGTTTATCCCCATCACAGGCGACGACCCTACAAGGGTTCATGCAGGAAATGGGCTCGCACTACTTTCTGGGCTTATACTAGGCCCTGTTAAAGGTGCTTTGGCGGCAACTATCGGCTTTGTTATGCACAATTTAACATCTGCTGGCTCACAAGGCCCTTCAAGCATACCGTGGACGATTTTGTTTAGATTTAGCTCAATATTTATTTGCGGTGCTATTGCTCATATGGGTGGCAGAAAAGCAAAAAGTTTTGGCTTTAACCTAACGGCTTGTATAGTTGCATCTATTGCTTATATGATTATGTTTTTGGGCAGAAATTTTATAGTAGATTATTTTATGCAAGGCTTTGAAACTCAGGTTGTTTTAACAAGGCTTTTCACAAGAACCGTATCATCAACGGCAAACGCTGTTTTTGGCATTATTTTGGCAACTGTTGTTTATCAGTCGCTTTATACTGCACTAAAATCCTCTAATCTTTTAAATAAAATAAGAGGCTATCGGGAGTAATTTGCCATGAATGTATTACTTACACTTGCTTACGACGGAACAAATTATCACGGCTGGCAGCGGCAAGAAAATGCTATATCCATTCAAGAACGCTTGGAAGATGCTATTAGCAAAGTTTGCAAAACCGAGATTTCTGTAATCGGAGCAAGCAGAACAGATACAGGCGTTCACGCATTAGGCCAGCGAGCAATGTTTGCGAAAAACTCGAATATTCCTATAGAAAAATTTACGTATGCTATAAACACACAGCTTGGTTCAGATATATCTGTTGTTAAATCTGAAGCAGTTGCTGATGATTTTCATCCACGATTTTCGGCGAAAAATAAAACATATAGATACAAAATATATAATGCTCCTTTCAGAAACCCAATTTTAAGAAATTACTCTTGGCATGTGTATCATGATTTGGCTCTAGAAAAAATGAAAGAGGCAGCTAAATACATCATAGGCGAACACGATTTTTCTTGCTTTTGTGCAAGTGGCGGGCAAGCAAAAACAACGGTTAGAACTGTTTACAACCTTTCGCTTTCCAAAGAAAATAACGAAATTTGTATAGACATAAACGGAAATGGCTTTTTGTATAATATGGTTAGAATAATTGCGGGAACGCTCGTTTATGCTGGCATGTCAAAAATCGAACCTAAAAGTATAAAAGATATAATTTTGTCGAAAGATAGAACAAGAGCTGGTATAACTGCCCCACCACAAGGGCTAACTTTAATGGAAATAAATTATTAACTTTAAAACAAGACTTTTTCATGATATAATCGTATATAGGGTTATAGAGAACGCTTAGAGCATTAGGAGGAGTTT